>JANXSA010000747.1 GCA_025352915.1 Rhodospirillales bacterium
CGGTTTTGCCGGAAAGGTCTGCATCCACCCGGACCAGGTCGGCCCGATCAACGCCGCCTTTACCCCCGATCCCGCCCGCATCGATTGGGCCAAAAAGGTCCGCGACGGCTTCGCCGCCAACCCGCAAGCCGGCGTCTTCGCGCTCGACGGCAAGATGATCGACCGCCCGCATCTGCGCCTGGCCGAACGCATCCTGGCGGCGGCCGGAGGATAGACATATGGATAAAAGTTTTTGTTTCTTTTTTCAAAAAGAAGTGCTGTCTTCTGTTCTTTTTTGAAAAAAAGAACCAAAAAACTTTCATCCACTTGGCTTTCGGCTTATCTATGCTGAATCCGGCGCCGGCATCGTTCGGCCGGTATGGAGCCTCATGCCGAAACCGTTTTCTTCCCTTGCTCTCGCCTTATTGCTGCTGGCCGGCTGTGCGGTGGGGCCGGCTTATCAGCCGCCGGTCGCCGAGGTTCCCGCCGCCTATCGGGCCGGCACCGAGACCGGTGGCACCTGGCCCGCGGCCGAATGGTGGCGCGGCTTTGCCTCGGCCGAACTCGACACGCTGATCGCCGACGCCCGCACCAACAGCCCGGATATCCAGGCCGCACTGGCCCGCATCCGCCAGGCCGACGCCCAGCTGCGGATGGCCGGCGCCTCGTTCTGGCCAACAGTCGGACTGTCCGCCAACGCGCAATGGGCGCGCAGCCCGCAATCCCGCCGTTCTGGCACCCAACTGGTCCCAACCGGGCGCTACAGCGAAAGCCGCAGCTACGGTATCGGCCCCAGCATCGCGTGGGAGGCCGACCTCTGGGGCCGCCTCGCCGCGGGCCGCGACGCCGCCGCCAGCGCCGCCCTGGCCACCCGCTTCGACGAGCGCAACATCGCACTCAACGTCATCACCGCAATCGCCAACACCTAGTTCCAGGCGCTCGCCCTGCAGGACCGGATCGACGTCGCCACCCGCAACCTCGCCGACGCCGAACAGGTGCTGGCCGCCATCTCCGCCCGCGCCCAGGTCGGCACCGCCAGCCAGCTCGACGTGGCGCAACAGGGCGCGCTGGTCGCCGGCGTGCGCGCCCGCATCCCCGGCCTGCGCAGTCAACTGGAACAGCAGGTCAACGCGCTCGGCGTGCTGACCGGCCGCACCCCCGCCGCACTGACTGTCCGCCCCGGCACGCTGGCCAATCTCGCCTTGCCCCCGGTCGCCGCCGGCCTGCCCTCCGAACTCCTCGCCCGCCGGCCCGACATCGCCGCCGCCGAGGCCGATCTGCGCGGTGCCAACGCCAATATCCGCGCCGCCCGCGCCGCCTTCTTCCCCTCCGTCAGCCTGTCCGGCCGCCTCGGCTTCGAGAACATCGCGCTGGCCACCCTGTTCGGCCCCGGCTCGCTTGCCGTCTCCGCCCTCGCCTCGGTCAGTCAAACCATCTTCGACGGCGGCACCCGCAGCGCCAACCTGGAACGCAACCGCGGGCGCTACGACGAATTGCTGGCCACCTACCGCCGCGTGGTGATCGAGGCGTTCACCGATGTCGAGGACGGCGTCCAGGCCTGGCGCTACACGAGCGAACAGGAAGCGCTGACCCGCATCGCCGTCGCCACCAGCCAGCGCGCCGCCGACATCGCCCGCGCCCAGCTCCTGGCGGGCACCATCGACCTGATCGCGGTGCTGAACGCCCAGAACACCCTGTTCTCCAACCTGGACACCCTGGCCCAGGTCCGCCTCGCCCGGTTCCAGGCGCTGCTGTCGCTCTACAAAGCGCTCGGCGGCGGCTGGAGTGCGGCCGAACTGGCCGTGGCGATGCCATGACCCCATATTGCGCACCATGAGCACCCAATGCGCCGCCTGATCCTCGTACTTATCCTGTTGGCTGCTGCCGGCGGCGGCGGTGCGTACTGGTGGTACTACCTGCGCGCGCCGTCCGAAACCGCAGCCGCCCCGGCCGGCGGCCGCCGCCGCTTCACCCCGCCCGACAACATCCCCGTGCTGCTCGCCGCCGCCGAGAAAACGGACGTGCCGATCTGGCTCGACGGCCTCGGCAGCGTCCAGGCCTCGGCCAGCGTGGTGATCCGCCCGATGGTCGACGGCCCCCTCCTGGAAATCCGCTTCCGTGAAGGCCAGGAAGTCGCGGTCGGTGACGTCCTCGCCCGCATCGACGCACGCACCTACCAGGCCGCGCTGGACCAGACTCTGGCCCGCAAGCAACAGAACGAAGCCACCCTGGCCAACGCCCGCCTCGACGCCGCGCGCTACGCCAAGCTCGCCGCCACCGCCTATACCTCCGCCCAACAAGCCGATACGTCGCGCGCCCAAGTGGCGCAGTTAGAAGCTCAAGTGGCCAGCGACCAGGCCCAGATCGACAACGCCCGCACCCTGCTGAGCTACACCACCATCATCGCCCCGATCGCCGGGCGCGTCGGCATGCGCGCCATCGACCCCGGCAACATCGTCCGCGCCAGCGACCCGGCCGGCCTCGTCACCATCGCCACCCTGCGCCCGATCAACGTCCAGTTCACCCTGCCGCAGCAATCCCTGCGCGCCGTCACCGAGGCCATGGCCGCCGGCACCGTCGAGGTGGTCGCCCTACCCCAGGCCAACACCCCGGTCTCCGAGCGCGAGACCCTCGACCGTGGCCAGCTCACCGTGCTCGACAACCAGGTCGACCCCGCCACCGGCACCATCCGCATGAAGGCAACCTTCGCCAACGAGCGCCTGCAACTCTGGCCCGGCGCCTTCGTCACAATCCGCCTGCGCGCCCGCATCTGGAAAGATGCCACCACCGTGCCCCCCGTGGCGGTCCAGCGCGGCCCGCGCGGCGCCTTCGTCTTCGTCGTCGGCGATGACCTCAAGGCCAGCCGCCGCCCGGTCACCGTCGGCCACGAGGACCTGACGGTGGCGATCATCTCGGACGGCGTGCAGCCCGGCGAGCGTGTGGTGATCGACGGTGCCTCCCGCCTGTCGGACGGCACCAAGGTCAACATCACCGCCCCTCCCCCGCCGCAACAGCGGCCCAGGCCGGTGGCCGGCGGGCGCGAGCGGACGCCGGGATGACGGGAGAAGGGAAGACTTCTTTTTGTGAACAAAAAGAAGCAAAAAAACTTTATCCATTTTATTCTCGTCATCCTGAACGAAGTGAAGGATCCACGCTTCTTTCTTCCGGCACCCCAACCGCAGCGATCCATCACCTTGCATCCAATCAAATGGATAAAG
>JANXSA010000011.1 GCA_025352915.1 Rhodospirillales bacterium
CCCTGGACCCTCATGAATGGGGCCTGGGGCGACGCCCCGTCACGCGTAAGCGTGCTGACGCACGACGGGTCCAGGGCAGAGCCCTGGCCTTTCTTATTGGAGGGCTAAATGCGCGTAGTGGTCGCAATGTCAGGCGGCGTCGACAGCTCGGTGGTCGCCGGGCTGCTCGCGGAGGCGGGCCACGAGGTGATCGGGGTCACGTTGCAGCTTTACGACCATGGCGCCGCGGTGGGCCGCAAGGGCGCGTGCTGCGCCGGCCAGGACATCCATGACGCCAGGCGGGTGGCCGACCAGCTGGGCATTGCGCATTACGTGATCGACGCCGAGGCGCGGTTCCGGGCCGCGGTGATGCAGGATTTTGCCGACAGCTACGCGGCGGGCGAGACGCCGGTGCCCTGCGTGCGCTGCAACCAGAGCGTGAAGTTCGGCGATCTGTTGGGGCTGGCGGGTGATCTCGGGGCCGAGCGGCTGGCCACCGGGCATTATGTGCGGCGGATCGACGGGGCGCAGGGGGCGGAACTGCACCGTGCGGTGGATGCGCAGCGCGACCAGAGCTGGTTCCTGTTCGCGACGACGCGGGCGCAGTTGGAGCGCTCGATGTTTCCGGTCGGCGGCATGGTGGACAAGGACGCGGTGCGGGCGGAGGCGGCGCGGCTGGGCCTGGCGGTGGCGGCCAAGCCGGACAGCCAGGATATCTGTTTTGTTCCGAGTGGCAGCTATGCCGATGTGGTGGGCAAGCTGCGGCCGGACGCGGTGGCGCCGGGTGAAATTGTGGACGCGGCCGGCACGGTGCTGGGCAGCCATGCCGGGGTGGCGCATTTCACGGTGGGGCAGGCGAAGCGGCTGGGCGGTGCCGGGCAAACCGGCGGGTCGCGGCGCGTGGTGATTGGGCTGGATGCCGCCGGTCGGCGCGTGGTGGTGGGCGCGCCGAGCACCGGCAGCCGGGTGGTGCGGCTGCGCGAGGTGAACTGGCTGGTGCCGCCGGTGCCGATGGCGTGCACGGTGAAGCTGCGGGCGCGCGACGGGATGCGGGCGGCGCGGGTGGTGCCGACGGCGGATGGCGCCGATGTGATGCTGGACGAGCCGGCCCTGGCGGCGCCGGGCCAGGCATGTGTGTTCTATCGCGACGAGCAGGTGCTGGGCGGCGGGTTCATCCGGGCGGGTTGACGTGCCGCGCCGGACGGGGGTATTCCCCCCACCAGTCCGCAGGGACTGGTATGGCGGCGTAGCTCAGCGGTAGAGCAGGAGAATCATAATCTCTTGGTCGGTGGTTCAAATCCGCCCGCCGCTACCAGCCTGCGGAGATTTCCCTGACCGCCATGCGGGCCTTGCGCGCAAGTGATGCCCGCCCGCCAGGCCGAGCATCCCGGTCAACAGGAGCAACGCGCTGGCTGGCTCGGGGATCGCTGCGGCGACGCCGTTGCTGAGGCTGCCATCGGTCATCACCACATCGCCGGGTGGCGTTCCAAAACCCGCCAGCTGGAACATCAGCCGGCCAGGGTTCTTGGCATCGATGGTGTCTTCCCAGCGCATCCGCACCTCGCCGGCCAGGGCGAAATTGCCGCTCAGCCGCTCCAGCAAGGCAATGTCGCTTTTGCCGTCTTCGGCGTTCAACTCGGTCTCGCGCAGCCTGGTGCCATCCAGGCTCAACTCATGCAGCCGCACCGCGTCATCCCGCCCATCGGAGCTGGCGATCAGGGCGAGGGTGGTGATCGCGCTGATCCCTGGGTCGAGAAACGAGGTCACGGTCTTGCCCACGGTGAACGTCAGCCGGTCATCGCGGCGGGTCAGCGCGAACGACACCCAGGAACTGTCGTCCGATTTTGACCAGCGATACTGGGCGCCGCCACCAATCGGTGCATCCGCGTTCTGGCCGGAGATCGACAGTCCGACTTCCCAAATGCCGCTGAGGCTGTTGTCGCCGGAGCGGCCCTCGGCCAGGGCGATCCGGTTCTTTACCGCGTCGATGCCGATCTCCGCGAGATAGGCGTTCAGCGCGAGCGCGCCGCTGAAACGGGCGCTGCCGTCGGGTTCGTCACAGATCAACCCGGCCCGGGCCGCGGGGGCGCCGAGGAGCGGCAACAGCAGGGCGGCGGCGCGCAACAAGCGCAACAGGGGGAGGGGCATGGGCGGCTCCGTCGCTGGCGGTGACGAAGCAGTTTGCGGCGGCTGGATGAAGGTTTGGTTTAGGAAGCCTCGGCTAACGGCCTGCATCGTCACGCGACAGGCCGACGGTTTCCAGCAATTCGCCGACGCGTTCGCGGATGACACCGTCGCCGTCGCGCAGTTTCATCTCGCGGATCGGCTCGGCGATGATGTCGCCGACGCGCCAGCGCGGGTTGAGGTTGGCGTAGGGGTCCTGGAAGATCATCTGCACGCGCGGGTTGCCGGTGAAGCGCAGGCTGCCGGCGGTGGGCGGCTGGAGCCCGACGATCATGCGCGCCAGGGTGGATTTGCCGCAACCGGACTCACCGACCACGCTGAAGGTGGCGCCGCGCCGTAATACCAATCAGCAGAATGAACGACCGATGAAGCAGGCAAGGCCAGGGCTTTGCCCTGGACCCACCAAAGGCCGATGGCCTGTAGAAACCCATTAGTTTTCAGATAGATAAGGTCCAGTGGCTTGGCCCCTGGCGGGTCTGGGCAGAGCCCATCCTTATCTGTTTAGAGAGACTTTCTTTGAAGGACACGCCGTCCACCGCACGGACCAGGCGCCGGCGCTCGCTCGAGAGCGCGCGGTTGAGCCAGGGTGGCGAGACGTCGAACAGGCAGACGGCATTCTCGACGGTCAGGGCCCAATTTTCGGGGGCGACATCATCCGGCATGGGCGGGCTCTTCCACCGGATGCCAGCAGGCGGCGTCGTGCGCGCCACCGCCAAGCACCGGCGTCTCGCTGCGGCAACGATCGCTGGCGGCCGGCCAACGCGGATTGAAGGTGCAATCCGGCGGGATCGAACCCAGGCGCGGCATGCTGCCCTCGATCTGGCGCAGTCCGTGTTCACGCCGCCCCATGCGCGGGATCGATGCGGCCGATAATCGCTGGACGACGCCCGCGATGCCTTCGAAGTCCGCCGCGGGTTGGAACGCCTGGTGATGGAGCGCCTAGCGGGCGACCTTTCCAGCGAGCGCAGCGGCCCCGAATTCATCCGCCTCGCCGGCGACTTCCATCTGCTGCTCGCGCAGATGACCGGCAACGCCCTGCTCGAGCGCTTCGTTGGCGAGGTGTCGTCGCGCTGTGCACTGGTCCTGGCCATGTACGACCGCCCGCACTCCTCCGAATGCGTCATCTCCGAGCACCGCCAGATACTGACTGCCCTTTTGGCCGGCGACGCCGCTCAGGCGATCGCCCTGATGGATGCTCATCTCGAAGCTTTCGCCCATCGCGCCGTCCTGGCACCCTCCCCACCAGCCGACATCCGCCAGCTCCTGACCCCGTATGCCGACAGCGAGGGGCTACGGCCCACCGGGCGCCCATGAGGCCCCCAGGAAAGCAATGATGACCGTCACCTTCGACTTCGCCGCCCTGACCCCGCGCGAGCGCTACAAGCTGCTGATCGGTGCCGTCGTGCCCCGCCCGATCGCCCTGGTCACCACCATCTCGCGCGACGGCATCGTCAACGCCGCCCCGTTCAGCTTCTTCAATTGCCTCTCCGCCGACCCTGCCATCCTCGCCCTCGGCGTCGAATACCGCCCCACCGGCCCCCAGAAAGACACCGGCCGCAACGTCCGGGAAACCCTCGCCTTCACCGTCAACATCGTCTCCGACGCCATCGCCGAAGCCATGAACATCTGCGCCGTCCCCTTCGAACCCGGCATCGACGAACTCGCCGCCGCCGGTCTCACCGCCCGGCCTGGCGCCAAAATTCCCTGTCCCTGGATCGCCGAATCCCCCGCCGCCTTCGAATACCGCCAACACACCACCCTGGGCATCGGCAATTCCCGCGAAATCATCCTCGGCGAAGTCATCTTCGCCCATTTCGCCGCCAATGCCGTCGACCCCGCCAACCATCACGTCGACCCAGCGGCGTTGGACGCCATCGGCCGCATGGGCGGCCACAGCTACAGCTCAACCCGCGATAGATTCGATTTACCAACCATGTCGGTGGACGACTGGTGGAAGCCGGAAAGTAACAAAAGAAGGTAAGAATTTTTTTTACGAATAAAAAACCCCCTTCTTAAAGCTTCAACTCCTGCTTCACCAGCGCCACCCAATACGCCACCCCGTACGGAATTGCCTCGTCGTTGAAGTCAAACTTCGGCGTATGCACCCCCGCCGACCCCTCGCCATTGCCAACCCGGATGAACGCCCCCTGCCGATGCCGCAGCATATAGGCGAAATCCTCCCCGCCCCCTGTCTGCGCCATATGCGGGTTCACCGCCCCGGCGCCAACCACCGCGCTCGCCGCCGCAATCGCCACATCGGTCGGCTCTTCGGCATTGACCAACGGCTCCGCCACCCAGACGAATTCAACCTCCACCCCCGCCCCATGCAACGCAGCCAGACCCTCGGCCAACGCGCGGATGCGCCGCTCGATGATCACCTTGGTCGCGTCGCTATAGTGCCGCGCGGTGCCGGACACGGACATCTCCGCCGGCATCACATTCGCCGATTCCCGATCCCCGCCGCCAATATGCCCAACGCTGATCACCGCGGGATCGAACGCCGAGATGTTACGACCAACGATCGTCTGCAAGCCCAGCACGAAATGCGCCTGCACGATCGACAGGTCCACCGACAGATGCGGCGTGGAACCACCATGCCCCCCCTCGCCGGTGAAGCGCACATGGAACATGCACCCGCCGGCCATCGCCGCCCCGCGGCGAATGCCGAACTGCCCCACCGGCATCCCCGGCGAATTGTGCATCCCGTACAGCGCGTCACAGGGAAACCGCTCCAGCAGCCCATCGGCCAGCATCGCCAGCGCCCCCCCGCGCCCCTCCTCCGCCGGCTGGAAAATCAGATGCACCGTCCCAGCAAAATCCGGATGCTCCGCCAAGTGCCGCGCCGCCCCCAGCAGCATCGTCGTATGCCCGTCATGCCCGCAAGCGTGCATCACCCCGGGATTGGTCGAGGCATGCGCCGCCCCGGTCGTCTCAACGATCGCCAACGCATCCATATCCGCCCGCAACCCAATGGCCCGCTGCCCCGGCAACCGCCCGCGGATGGTGCCGACCACCCCGGTCTTGCCCACCCCCTCGGTCACCTGCACCCCCCACTCCCGCAGCTTCGCCGCCACCAACGCCGAGGTGCGAACCTCCTCCATCCCCATCTCGGGATGCGCATGGATATCGCGCCGGATCGCCACGAGTTCCGCCAGATAGGGCTGTATCCGTGCGATGGTTTCGTCACTCATGGCCGGCATCTCCTGCAACGCCGCCCATCCTGCCATCGCCCGCCCGACGCCGCTACCAAGTATGCTCCGCCTCGTGCGGCACATGCTCCAACCGCAACATTGCGTCCCAACGCGCCAGCGCCTCGCGCCCACGCACCCCCTCCAGCAACCCCGCCCCCGCCGCCTGCGTCGCGCTGAACCGCCCAAACACCAGCGAAGCCAACGTATCCGGCGTCAGGGTAAAGTCCACATCCTGCCCATCAATCCGCCCCGCCTGCCCCCCCTCCACCGACGTCACCACCCGCCACGCCCCCGCATTCCACCCACAAAACGAATCAACCAACCCAAACCGCAACTCCGACGCCAAGCCATAAGGCCGCTGCGCCATCGCATCCTCCACCGTCACCAACCGCGCCATGATCCCATCCCGCACCGACTGGTGAAGCTGCCGCGGCTCCGCCAACATCAACGGCAACGGATCATCCGCCGGCGCATTATCCCAAACAACCTCGTCCACATTGTCATACCCCGCCAGCGCCTGCCAAAGCGCCTGGTACGCCCCCGGCGTCAGCGCAAACAAATCATTCACCCGCAGCGCCCGCGGCCGCGCCCCCCCGCCATGGCAATACACCACATACCCCCGCGTCTCCCCCGCCTCCGCATACGCCAGCACCACCCGGTTCTGCCCCTCCGGCGCCGCCTGCAAAGCCCCCGCCGCCCACATCGCCCGCCCCCGATGCACCAGCCCGGTCCGCGCCTCCCGATACCGCCGATACACCTCCACCAAAACTCCGAATTCCGCCACCGGATCAACCTCGCGCAACCCCCCGCGCGTTGCCAACGGCCGATGAAACGCAATATCCCGCGGCGCGATCCGATACCCATGCCGCTGATGCACGCTGCCATAGCCATAGCGCTGATAGATCGCCACCCAAGCCGGATGCAGCCCGGCAAACGCCACCTCGCGCTTCTCGTACATCAACTCAAAATGCCGCGCCGTCACCGCCCGCAAATAACCCCGCCGCCGATGCGCCGGATGCGTCGAAACCTGCGTCACCCCGGCAATCCGCACCGCCCGCCCATTCAACCGGATCTGCAACGGCCAAGCCGCCAGCGTCGTCGCCACCGCCCCGTCGACAAAGGCGCACATGGTCCACTCCGCCGCCATGCCCTCGAACATCGCCTCGGGCAACGCCAACTGCCGCGAAGCCTGGCGCGCAAACGCCCCCATCTCCTCGGCACGCGCCGGCCGGATCTCGACATTTGCCATGCTGCTTCCCCCACTTCGGTCAACGAACCCGAACAGCAAAGGGATTGGCGGACCCGAATGGATTCGAACCATCGGCCTCTGCCTTCGGAGGGCAGCGCTCTATCCAGCTGAGCTACGGGTCCATCGCCTGCTTCTTACCGCGAAAGCGCCCTCGGCGGAAGCCCCGCGCGCAGGAAGCAAGCAAGAATGTTCTTTTTTGAAAAAAAGAACCAAAAAACTTTTATCCATTGCACGAAAGCCAGTCACAGAGCCCCAGCCCAAATGGATAAAGTCTTTTTGCTTCTTTTTCTTCAGAAAAAGAAGACCTTTCTACCCCGCCAACCAAGCCGCCGCCGCCCCCT
>JANXSA010000028.1 GCA_025352915.1 Rhodospirillales bacterium
CCCCGGTGCCGACCCCGAGACCATGGCCAACTCCGTCGCCGCGCCCCTCGAACGCCGCCTCAGCGAGATCGCCGGCGTCACCGAGCTGACCTCCACCAGCTCGGTCGGCGCCACCGCCATCGTCATCCAGTTCGACCTGTCGCGAAAAATCGACAGCGCCGCCAAGGACGTCCAGGCCGCCATCAACGCCGCCACCCCCGACCTGCCCGCCGACCTGCCGCTGCGGCCGTATTTTCGAAAATTCAACCCCGACGCCGCCCCGATCATGAGCCTGGCGCTCACGTCGACCAGCCTGTCGATGGCCCAGCTCTACGACCTCGCGGACTCCATCCTGGCCCAGCGCCTGTCCCAGCTCGACGGCGTATCGCAAGTCCAGGTCAACGGCGCCGAAAAACCCGCCGTCCGTGTCCGCCTCGACCCCGCCGCCCTCGCCGCCGCCGGCCTGTCCAGCCAGGACGTCTACAACGCCATCCGCCGCAGCAACGTCAACGGCCCCACCGGCGGCTTCGACGGCGAAGACCAAGCCGCCCAGATCCGCCTAAATGGCCAGCTCACCCAGGCCAGCGAATACCGCCCGCTGGTGCTCAAGACGGTCCCCGGCGGCGGCGTGGTCCGCCTGGGCGACGTCGCCGACGTGATCGACGGCGTCGCCAACATCCGCCTCGCCGCCTGGCTCGGCACCCGCCCGGCAATCCTGCTCCAGGTCAGCAAGACCGGCGACGCCAACGTCATCGACACCGTCGACCGCATCAAGGCCATACTTCCCCTGTTGCGCAGCTGGATGCCCCCCGACGTCGACCTGACCATCCTGTCCGACCGCACCCAGACCATCCGCAGCAGCGTGGCCGAGGTCCAGGCCTCGCTGCTGATCTCCTGTGCCCTGGTGCTGCTGGTGGTCATGGTGTTCATGCGCCGCCTGGTCCCCACCCTGGCCGCCGCCGTCACCGTGCCGCTATCGCTCGCCGGCAGCCTGGCGGCGATGTGGCTGTTCGGCTTCTCGGTCAACAACTTCTCGCTGATGGCGCTGACCATCGCCGTCGGCTTCGTGGTCGACGACGCCATCGTCATGATCGAAAACGTCATGCGCCACCTCGAGGAAGGCAAATCGCCCCTGCGCGCGGCCCTGGACGGCTCGGCGCAAATCGGCTTCACCGTCATCTCGATCAGCATCTCGCTGGTCGCCGTGTTCATCCCGATCCTGTTCATGGGAGGCATCCTCGGCCGGCTGTTCCACGAATTCGCAGCCGTCCTGACCATCGCGATTGCCATCTCCGCCCTGGTCTCGCTGACCCTCACCCCGATGCTGCTCGGCCGCTTCATGCACACCCGTCCCGCCCCCCCCACTGGCCTATGGGGCCGCATCGACCGCACCACCGACCGCGCCCTGACCGCCCTCCAGCGCGGCTACGCAAGCTCGCTGGACGTCGCCTTGCGCTTCCGCTGGCTGATGCTGGCGGCCACCATCGCCACGGCGGGGCTCTCGGTCTGGCTTTACACCCTGGTGCCAAAAGGCTTCCTGCCGATCCAGGACACCGGCCTGCTCCAGGGCGGCACCGTCGCCGGCCCGGAAATCTCCTTCGCCGCCATGACCGAGCGCCAGCGCATGGTTGTGGAGGTACTCCTGCGCGACCCCGCCATCGCAGGCGTCGGCTCCACCATCGGCGTCACCTCCGGCTGGGCCTCGATGAACCGCGGCCAACTCATCATCGGCCTCAAACCCGTCGCCGAACGCGGCGTCACCGCCCAGCAAGTCGTCGACCGCCTGCGCCCGCAACTGGAGAAAATCCCCGGCGTCCAGGCCTTCACCTGGGCCGCCCAAGAGTTCCGCGGCGGCGGCCGCCAAGGCAACGCCAACCAGTTCGTCCTGCTCAGCGAGGACCTGACCCTCCTGCGCGACTGGTCCACCCGCCTAGTCGACCGCCTGCGCGAGGAACCAGGCATCACCGACGTCACCAGCGACCAAGACCGCGCAGGCCCGCAAGCCAACGTCATCATCGACCGCGAGGCCGCCGCCCGCCTCGGCGTCTCAGTCGGCGCCATCACCAACGCGCTCAACAACGCCTTCGCCCAGCGCCAGATCTCGATCATCTACGGCACCCGCAACCAGTACCGCGTGATCGAGGAAATCGACCCCGCCCTGCAAGCCGATCCCGAAAGCCTCAACCGCATCTACGTCGGCGCAACCGGAGGAAGACAGGTCCCGCTCGCCAGCGTCGTCCGCATCGAACGCGGCGGCGCCCCCCTGGCCGTCCGCCATCAGGGCCAGTCGCCGGCCGCCACCATCAGCTTCTCCACCGCCCCGGGAACCCCCGCCGGCACCGGCCTCGCCCTCGTCGCCCGCGTCGCCTGGGACCTGCGCATGCCCGACACCGTGCGCACCAGCTTCGCCGGCAATTCCCGCTGGCTGGCCGACAGCCTGACCACCCAACCCATGCTGATCGGCGCCGCCATCCTGGCGATCTACATCGTCCTCGGCGCGCTCTACGAAAGCCTGACCCAGCCGATCACCATCCTCTCCACCCTGCCCTCGGCCGGCCTCGGCGCGCTGCTGGTGCTGTGGGCGACCGACACCGAGCTATCGGTGATGGGCATCATCGGCATCCTGCTGCTGATGGGCATCGTCAAGAAGAACGCCATCATGATGGTCGATTTCGCCCTCGAACTCGAACGCCAGCACGGCGCCATCCCCACCGACGCCATCCGCCAAGCCGCCGTCGAACGCTTCCGCCCGATCCTGATGACCACCCTGGCCGCCCTGCTCGGCGCCATCCCCCTCGCCCTGGCCACCGGCACCGGCGCCGAACTCCGCCAACCCCTCGGGCTGACAGTGGTCGGCGGGCTGGCGATGTCGCAACTGCTGACGCTGTACACCACCCCGGTGGTCTACCTGGCACTGCAACGCCGGCCGCGCACCAGGACGGCCGAGGCGGTGCCGCTGTGAGTTAATTATCGTTGCACCCACCGCGCGCAAATGTGCGATTCCAATAAGTTCAACTCGAAATCGCGGGCGACATTTGACTTGTAGGGTCCGGTATGTATTAATAGAATTTAATTAACGATACCGATACGAACACCCGAGGAAAACCACCATGGCCGCTCTGAGCATCTACAATCCCGCGCCGGCCAACCTCTCCTCGGCACAGTTCTTCCAGACCGGCCCCGGCGCCACGCTGCTCGGTTCCGGCCCCACCTTCATCAATATCCAGAACCCCACCGGCACCATCGTCGCCATCACCGGCACCGGCTTCGTCTTCGACCTCGACGGCATCCCCACCGCCGGCACCATCGATGCCGCGACGCTCTACGCCGCGGATTTCACCATCCAGCTCGCCTCGTTCGGCGGGCTGAGCCACAGCGCGGTCGATTTCTACAATGTCTGGCGCGGCGTCACCCCCGGCAACGTCTTCGCCTTCCTGCTGTCCGGCAACGACACGGTCAACGGCAGCAACAACAGCGACACGCTGGACGGCTTCGAAGGCGCCGACATCCTTAACGGCGGTGCCGGCGACGACACCCTGAGCGGCGAGGCCGGCAACGACACCCTGAGCGGCGAGGCCGGAAACGATTACATCGACGCCGGCCGCGGCACCGACACCATCGATGGCGGCGACGGGCTGGACACGCTGTCCTACAGCGCCGCCAACAGCGACCCGGCCATCACCAAGGGCGTCACCTTCGACCTCACCGCCGCCACCGTGATCGACCCGTTCGGCTTCACCGACACCATCATTTCCATCGAGCGCGCCCGCGGCACCCGCTTCGCTGACGTCTTCATCGGCAGCGCTGCCGACAATCGCTTCGAGGGGCTCGACGGCGCCGATACCTACACTGGCGGCGCCGGCATCGACCAAATCAGCTACAGCAGCGACGCCCGGTACGGCGGCACCGCCGGCGTGACCGTGAATCTCGCCGCTGGCACCGCCACCGACGGCTTCGGCAACGCCGAGACCTTCACCAGCATCGAGCGGGTCTCCGGCACCGACAAGGCCGACCATCTGACCGGCGGCAACGGCATCGTGGCGGACAACGCCTCGTGGGGCCTCTACGGTGGCGCCGGCGACGACACCATCAGCGGCGGCGCTGGCGACATCTATGTCGAACCCGGCGCCGGCAACGACACCATCACCGCCGGCAGCGCCTTCGATCTGGTCAGCTACTCCGAATACACCGGCACCACCGGCGCCACCATCGACCTCGACCTCGGCAAAATCGCCGACCCCTATGGCGGCACCGACACGCTGATCGGCACCTTCGAAGGCGCCCGCGGCACCCGCAATGCCGACGTGTTGCTCGGCAATGCCGCCAACAACCAGTTCAGCGGCCTGAACGGCAGCGACTTCATCAGCGGCGGCGCCGGCCAGGATCGCGTGCGCTACGACCGCGACGCCCAGTTCGGCGGCACCAAGGGCGTCACCGTCAACCTCGCCGCCGGCACCGCGGTCGACGGCTTCGGCTCCACCGACACGCTGATCTCCATCGAGGCGGTCACCGGCACCAACAGCGCCGACACCCTGATCGGCGGCGACACCAAGCTGCCGACCTCGCTCGACAACTACGAGATCTACGCGCTGGGCGGCGACGACACGCTGACCGCCGGCGCCTACGATACCCTGCTCGCCCCCGGCGCCGGCAACGACATCGTCAAGGGCGGCGCCGGCTTCGACCAGATCACCTATGAGGAATACACCGGCACCAACGGCGCGGTGATCAACCTGGCCACCGGCGTGGTCGCCGACCCCTATGGCGGCACCGACTCGGTGAGCGGGGTCGAGGGCGTGCGCGGCACCAAAAACGCCGACACAATCACTGGCAACACCGCCAACAACGTCTTCCGCGGCCTCGCCGGCAACGACTTCATCGATGGCGGCGCCGGCACCGACCAGGTGCGCTACGACCGCGACACCAACGCCGGCGGCACCAAGGGCGTCACAATCGACCTCGCCACCGGCACCGCCATCGACGGCTTCGGCGACACCGACACCCTCACCAGCATCGAAAACGCCCGCGGCACCAACGTCGCCGACCTGCTGCAAGGCGACGCCAACGCGAACAGCTTCCAGGGCATCGGCGGCGCCGACACCCTGGACGGCCGCGCCGGATTCGACACCGCCGACTACAACGCCGACAGCTTCGCCATCGGCATCACCGGCGTCGTCGTCAACCTCGCCACCGGCACCGCCACCGACGGCCAGGGCGCCACCGACACCCTGATCTCCATCGAGGGCGCGCGCGGCTCCACCGGCAATGACACCCTATTCGGCGGCAACGGCATCCTGGCCAACAACGACTCCTGGGGCCTCTACGGTGGCGCCGGCAACGACACCATCACCGGCGGCACCGGCGACATCTATGTCGAACCCGGCGCCGGCAATGACATCATCACCGCCGGCAGTGCCTTCGACCAGGTGAGCTATTCCGAATACACCGGCGCCAACGGCGTCAACGCCAACCTCGCCACCGGCATCATCCTCGATCCCTACGGCGACAAGGACACGCTGATCGGCGCGTTCGAATCGCTGCGCGGCACCCGCAACGCCGATACGCTGATCGGCAATGCCGCCAACAACCAGTTCCGCGGCCTCAACGGCAGCGACTTCATCAGCGGCGGCGCCGGCCAGGACCGCGTGCGCTACGACCGCGACGCCCAGTTCGGCGGCACCAAGGGGGTCACCGTCAACCTCGCCGCCGGCACGGCCGTCGACGGCTTCGGCAACGCCGACACCCTGGTCTCGATCGAGGAAGTCGAGGGCACCGGCGTCGCCGACACCCTGACCGGCGGCAACACCCCAATCCCATTCCAATCGTACAGCCTGTTCGGCCGCGCCGGCGACGACATCCTGATCGGCGGCACCGCCTTCACCTACTTCGAGCCCGGCGCCGGCAACGACACCATTACCGGCAACAGTCTCTTCGACCAGATCAGCTACGCCGATTATACCGGCGTTCTCGGCGTCACCATTGACCTCAACAAGAACACCATCGCCGACCCGTTCGGGGCCACCGACAGCTTCACCGGCATCGAGGGCGCGCGCGGCACCCGCAACGCCGACACCCTGATCGGCGACGCCGCCAACAACCAGTTCACCGGCCTGGCCGGGGACGACGCCATCAATGGCGGCGCCGGCATCGACACCGTGCGCTATGACCGCGATGCGCTCTACGGCGGCACCGGCGCGGTCACGGTCGACCTCGCCGCCGGCACCGCCACCGACGGCTTCGCCAACACCGACACCCTGGCCGGCATCGAAAACCTGCGCGGCACCAACGCCGCCGCCGGCGACACCCTGCGCGGCGATGCCAACGCCAACAGCTTCCAGGGCCTGGCCGGCGCCGACACCATCGACGGCCGCGCCGGCATCGACACCGCGGACTATTCCCGCGACGAGGCCGATGGCGGCACCACCGGCGTGCTGGTCAACCTCGGCAGCATCGGCCTGGGCAGCGGCACCGCCACCGACGGCTTCGGCGCCACCGACACCCTGCTGAGCATCGAAAACGCCACCGGCACCAGCTTCGACGACAGCCTCACCGGCGATGCCGGCAACAACGCCCTGCGCGGCGGCCTCGGCAACGACGCCATCAACGGCGCCGGCGGCACTGACACCGCGATCTTCTCCGGCAACCTCGCCGCCTACACCGTCACCCCGGGCGCCGGCAACGCGCTGATCGTCACCGGCACCGACGGCACCGACACCATCACCGATATCGACCTGCTGAGCTTCGACAACGCCCTGGTGCCAACCGGCGCCTCGGTCTACGCCATCAGCGCCCTCGCCGCCTCCAAGGCCGAAGGCACCGGCGCTGGCGTTACCCCCTTCACCTTCAAGGTCGCCCGCACCGGCGGCACCGCGCTGGCGCAATCGCTCGCCTGGAGCGTCGCCGGCGCCGTCGGCGGCGGCACCACGCCGGCCACCGCCGATGATTTCGAAAACGCCGCCTTCCCCGCTGGCACCGTCTCCTTCGCCCTCGGCGAAAGCGAGCGCACCATCACCATCAACGTCCGCGCCGACAGCCTCGGCGAGGCCAACGACCGCTTCGCCGTCACCCTCGGCGCCGCCCCCGCCGGCGCCTCGATCACCACCGCCTCGGCCCAGGGCGTCATCTTCAACGACGACACCAGCTTCCGCGTGCTCGCCACCAGCCCCAACCAGGCCGAGGGCAACACCGGCACCCGCGCCTTCGCCTTCACCGTCCAGCGCCAGGGCACCACCACCGGCACCAACGCCGTCGACTTCGCCGCCACCGGCTTCGGCGCCACCCCGGCCGACGCCGCCGATTTCGCAGGCTCCGTCCTGCCCACTGGCACGCTGACCTTCCTGCCCGGCGAGACCAGCAAGACCGTCAACGTCAACGCCGCCGGCGACACCGCCAGCGAAACCGACGAGAGCTTCCAGCTCCTGCTCTCCAACCCCACCGGCGGCGCCGCCATCACCGGCGCCAGCGCCGCCAGCATCATCCTCAACGACGACACCACCCTGTCCATCGCCGCCACCAGCGCCAACAAGCCCGAAGGCACCGGCGCCCCAGGTGCGACCACCGCCTACACCTTCACCGTCACCCGCACCGGCACCCCCAGCGTCGCCCAATCGGTCGCCTGGTCGGCCGCCGGCGCGGCTGGCGCCGGCACCGCACCCGCCGATGCCGCCGATTTCGCAGGCGGCGCACTGCCCTCCGGCGTGGTAAACTTCGCCGCCGGCGAAACCAATAAGCTCGTCACCGTGAACGTCCTGGCCGACACGCTGGGCGAATTTGCCGACCGCTTCGCCGTCACCCTCGCCGCCCCCACCAACGGCGCAGCACTGGGCACCGCCTCCGCCCAGGGCATCATCCAGAACGACGACACCAGCCTGCGCGTCGTCGCCGGCGGCGCCATGACCCAGACCGAGGGCAACACCGGCCTGCGCGCCTACAGCTTCACCGTCCAGCGCCAAGGCATCACCACCGGCACCAGCGAGGTCGACTACGCCGTCACCGGCATCACCGCCGCCCCGGCCACCGCCAGCGATTTCGACGGCGCCGTGCTGCCGGCGGGCACCCTCACCTTCCTGCCCGGCCAGACCAGCCAGATCGTCACCGTCAACGTCGCCGGCGACACCACCTTCGAAGCCGACGAGGCCTTCCGCTTCACCCTGTCCAACCCCACAGCTGCGGCGCTCTCCACCGCCATCCTGAACGCGGTGATCCAGAGCGACGACTCCCTGCTCTCCATCGCCGCCACATCCGCCAACAAGCCCGAGGGCACTGGCGGCACCACCGCCTTCACCTTCACCGTGACCCGCACCGGCGCCCTCGGCGTCACCCAGGGCGTCAGCTTCACCACCGCCGGCGCCGTCGGTGGCGGCACCGCGCCAGCCACAGCACCCGACTTCGCCACCGGCGTCTTCCCCGCCGGCAGCTTCAACTTCGCGCCGGGCCAGACCACCCGCGTCATCACCATCAACATCGGCGCCGACCAGACCGCCGAGCTGAACGACCGCTTCGCCGTCACCCTGGCCAGCCCCACCGGCGGCGCCCTGCTCGGCACCGCGGTGGCCAACGGCATCATCCTCAACGACGACATCGTCAGCAGCGCGGCCAACCAGGCCCTGACCGGCACCGCCAACCCGGACTTCTTCCTGCTCGGCGGCGGCCTGGACACCGTCGCCGGCCTCGCCGGCCTCGACCGCTTCATCTTCCGCCCGCAGGCGCTCGGCCCGGCCGCCGCCAACGCCACCACCATGACGGACTTCAGCCGCGCCGCCGGCGAACAACTCGACCTCTCCCAGATCGACGCCATCGCCGGCCTGACCGACGACGCCTTCAGCTTCCTGCCCGCCGCCGGCGCCCCGTTCACCAACGTCGCCGGCCAGTTGCGCTGGGAAGACCTCGGCGCCCAACGCCTGATCCAGGGCGACGTCAACGGCGACAGCGTCGCCGACCTCACCATCCGCCTCACCGCCGCCGGCCCGGTCGACGCCACCTGGTTCGTCCTCTAAACCCCGCTCAACCTAGCCGCCGCCGCAATCAACGCGGCATGGCTGAACGCCTGCGGAAAATTCCCCAGCATCCGCCCGCCCACCGGATCATACTCCTCGGCCAGCAACCCCACGTCGTTGCACAACCCCGCCAGCCGCGCGAACAACGCCCGCGCCTCCGCAACCCGCCCCTGCAACACGTAAACCTCAACCAGCCAGAAGCTGCACGCCAGGAACGCCCCCTCCCCCCCCGCCAACCCATCCGCCGCCAACCCATCCACCCCCGCTTGCGTGTCATACCGCAGCACCAACCCCTGCGGCATCAACCCGCCCTCGATCGCCGCCACCGTCGCCACCACCCGCGCATCATCGGCCGGCAAAAACCCCACCAGCGGAATCTGCAACAGGCTGGCGTCGAGCTCCGCCCCCCCAAAACTCTGCACAAAACACCCCCGCCCGGGATCAACCCCCCCGGCGCACACCGCGTCATGGATCCGCTGCCGCAACTCCCGCCACGCCACCAACGGCGCCATCAACCCAAACCGCTCCGCCGCCACAATGCTGCGATCCACCGCCACCCACGCCATCACCTTGGAAAAGGTGAAATGCCGCCGCCCGCCCCTAACCTCCCAAATCCCCTCATCCGGCAACTCCCACGTCGCCGCCAAGTGATCGATCAACGCCCGCTGCAACCGCCAACTCTCGGGATCGGCCGACAACCCGCCCTCCCGCGCATCCAGCAACGCCTGCATCACCACGCCAAAAATATCGTGCTGCACCTGCCCCGCCGCCCCATTACCCACCCGCACCGGCCGCGACCCGCCAAACCCCGGCAACCAATCAACCTCCCATTCCGGCAACCGCCGCTCCCCCGCCACCCCATACATGATCCGCACCTGCCCCGGACTCCCCGCCAACGCCCGATGCAGCCAATCCCGCCAAGCCCGCGCCTCGTCATAATACCCCGCCGGCATGAACGCCCGCAGCGCCAGCGCCGCATCGCGCAACCAGCAATACCGGTAATCCCAGTTCCGCCCGCCCCCCAACTGCTCCGGCAAAGACGTCGTCGGCGCCGCCACCATCCCCCCTGTCGGCGCATAGGTCAGCGCCTTCAACGTCAGCAACGACCGCCGCACCAACCCCTCATACTCCCCCCCAACCCGCCCATGCCCATGCCAGCGCCGCCAGAAATCCTCCGTCTCCTCCAGCGCCGCACTCGCCGCCGCCACCACCGGCCGCCCCGCATGGCTCGCCCCATGCGCCAGCGTGAACGCCAGCGTCTCGCCGGCAGCCACGCCGAAGCGCGCCACAGTGGTCAACCCCTCGCCGCGCAGCCGCACCGGGCTGTGCAGCAC
>JANXSA010000087.1 GCA_025352915.1 Rhodospirillales bacterium
TAATTGCCATAGGTGATCGTATCGCCGGGACCGCCGACAACATTCGCGGGGTCGGCCGGAAGGTAGGTGTAGCGCACCTCGACTTGCGCCCCGCCGCGCGCCTGCAATTGCGCCAGCAGGTCGGCGGTGGTGCCGGAGAGGGTGCCGGAGCCGATTGAGTCCAGCCCGAGTGCCACCGTGCCGGTGCCGAGGAAGCGGGCCAGATCGGTGTGGGCCTTGAGCGTCACGGGCTCTGCGGTGCCGGGCACTTGCGGGGCGTGCAGGGTCTCGATGCTGCGCACCCCGGCCGCCGCATCCAGGATGGTCAGCGTGGTGCGGCCGGTGGCGGCTTGGCCGGAGCTGGTCCAGCCGCCGGGGCCGGCGAAGTCGTCGCTGCCGTCCGAAGCACCCAGGGCGGGGTTCCAGTTCAGATCGGCCTTGGCACTGAGCGGGGTTGGGGTGCCGTCGGCCCAGGTCAGGGTCAGGCCGGCGGATTGCGAAACGCCCATTATGGCCGCGGCGCCATGGTTCTCGATCGCGGCGCCGCCGGCGATGTTGCCGATCAGGCGGATCTCGACGCTTTGCAGGGTGCCGCGAGCGGGATCGAACTGGGTGGCATTGAAGCTGTCATGCCAGCCGGTAGTGCGGTCGGCGAAGACGAAAACCTGCGCAGCGGTGACGATCTGGACCGGGGGCGGGAGTGTGAAGATGGGCGCGATCGCGATGACGAAGGTGGAATCGCTGGAGAAACCCCAGTCGCCGGGATTCCCTACCGGCGTGCCGGCCGGGACATAGCCGTATTCGACGGTGATGGCGGCACCAAGGTCGCCGTCGGACAACAGGCGCGCATTGGCGCCGCTCGAGGCGCGCAGCCACAGATTGCCGGTCAGCGTCAATTCGGCCTCGCCGGTGCCGGCCAGCGCGGCCAGGGTCGCCGTGTCAAAGCGGGATTCGGTGTTGGAGAAGTCGGCGGTCAGACCGGTGAGTTGCACGCCGGAGGCACCGTCGAAATCCGCCGCGCCGTCGAACGCAGCGAGGGTGCGGGTCGCCAACGGCACGGTGTCATGGCTGCCGGCGGAGGCGATGGTGGCGCCGGAGGGCAGTTGCAGCATCAGCCCGGCCGGCAATGTCACCGCCAGCTTGGTTGCCCGCGCCTCCATGTTTTCCACCGCCAGGCTGGCGGTCACCACGCCGTCGATGCGGACGCGCACGCCGAGCAGGGTGCCGAGGGCGGGGTCGAAACGCGGCAGCAGCAGAGTCGCGGCCTCGGCTGCGTTCTCGACCGCGAGCCGTCGTGTCTCGATGCTCAGATCGGGCATGAATGGATCAATCTAGGATATAATGAAAAGGATAGCCGCAAACTTGGCCCCTCAGCCATGCCAATTGCGTCAGCTTGCCCGGATGAACATGTAGTCGTTGCCCTCGATGGTGCCGAAGCTGGCGTGCAGGCGGCCGTTCGTCAGGTCGCCGGTGGTGTAGCCGGTCAGGGTCAGCGAGCCCGTCGGCTGGGCGGCGGCCGTTGCGTGCAGGGTGAGGCCGGTGGCGTTGGCCGCGCCCTCGCCGTCGGTCCAGGTGAAGTGGAGGTTGTCGGGCGTTATGCCCCAGAGCGTGGCTTCGTCGCCGGGCTGGAAATTGGCCACCGTGCTCCAGACATCGAGTGCCGGGCTGCGCAGGTCGACGAAGAAGGTATCCTGGCCGAAGCCGCCGGTGAGGTAGTTCGAGCCGCCGCCGCCGTCGATCACGTTGGTGCCGCCGCGTGCGGCGATCGCGTCGGTGCCGGTGCCGGTGCGGATGAACCAGTTATCGGTGGTGGCGGAGATCAGCAGGTTGTCGGGGGTGATGTTGATGAACTGGTGCTGGAGGTCGGGGACGATGCCGGGATAGGCCTCGGCGGCGATGCGCGTGGCGGTGGAGCCGTCCTGGACCAGCACGGCGGCGGCGGCGAGGTCGACGATGTAGGTGTAGGCGAGCTCGACCAGGGCGCCGGAGAGGGCGGCGATTTCGGCCAGGAAGCTGGCGGGACCTGCGATTTCGCCAATCCCCTGGGAGTCCAGCACCAGGTCCAGCTTGGCGTTGCCGGTGAAGGTGGCGAGGTCGGCGGCGCTGCCGAGGGTCAGGGCGCGCGATGTGGTCATGGCGCCGCCGGCATCGCCCGCGCCGCCGCTGCCGGCAAAGTCGTCGATGCCGTCGGCCGGGCCGTAGGCCAACTGCCGGTCGATGTCCGCGGCGCTGCTGGCCAGTTCGATGCCGTTGAGCGCCAGCACGGTGGTTGCGTGCTGGGTGATGGTGGCGGTGCCGCCGGCCCTGCCGTGGTTCTCGATGCCGGCGGAGGCCTGGACGGTGCTGAGCAGGCGGATGTGCACGGCGGACAGGGTGCCGAGCCCGGGATCGAAGCGGGTGATGGCCAGCGCTGCCTGCCAGCCGGTGGGGCGGGGGGCGAAGCGGAAGGCCTGGGGCAGGGTGGTGACGGTGATCGGGTGCGGGCCGGGCGTGGGGGTGGGCGGGGTGATGACGCCGCCGCCGTCATCGGTGTCTTCGGTCGCGGGCGCTGGGGTGACGTCATACGACAGCCGGACGGTGCAGCCGACCGCGGCCTCGGCGCGCACGCGCATGTTGGCGGGGCCGGCGATGCGGTTGGTGGCGAAATCGCTGACCGGCAGGGCGATGCTGCCGATGCCGATGAAGGGGGCGGTGTCGATGGTGCCGCCGCGTTCGGTGCTGGCCACGCCGTCGACGCGGGCGGTGACCGCCAGGAGGGTTCCGGAGGTGCCGGCGAAGTCGATCGTGCCGTCGAATGCCGCCAGGGTGATCGTGTCCTCGCCGGCGACCGATAGCTCGTCCAGCTTCACCGCGGTGGGGGAGAACACGCTGACGATGGCCCGTGGCGCGTAGGTAAGAGAGATCGCGCGGCCTTCGAGGCTCTCGACCCAGAGATTGCCGGTCACCTCGGCGCTGATCTCCAGGCGAATGCCGGCCAGAATTCCTTGCGCCGGGTCGAACTGATCGAACGCCAGCAGCCGGGCGCCGTACCCGGCTGGGTCGGTAAAGGACTGGCTTTGCACAACCGACGCGGGCATTGGATGCCTCATAAAGCAACCATATGTTAAGCTGGTGGGACAGACGGTGCAAGCTTGCACCAACGTTACACGGCGTTTTGACCCCGTACGAATGGCCAGTCAAAATGGCCGCAACGGAGGAATCGGGCATGGACGGATTCGACTACATCGTGGTGGGCGCGGGGGCGGCCGGGTGCGTGCTGGCCAATCGGCTCAGCGCCTCGGGCAAGCATCGGGTGGCGGTGCTGGAAGCCGGCGGGCCGGACCGCAACATCTTCATCAAGATCCCGGCCGGGTTCAACAAGACGGTCTACAACCCGAAGCTGAACTGGGGCTACGAGACCGCGCCGGGGCCGCATATCGACGGGCGGAAAATCGCCTATCCGCGCGGCAAGGTGCTGGGCGGGTCCGGGTCGATCAACGGGCATCTGTATGTGCGCGGCCAGGCGGCGGATTACGACATGTGGGGGCAGTTGGGCTGTCGCGGCTGGGCGTGGGACGATGTGTTGCCGTATTTCAAGCGGGCGGAGACGCGCGGCAATGGCGGTGGCGATCCGGCGGTGCGCGGGCAGGACGGGCCGCTGAACATCCAGGACCAGCGCGACCCGCATCCGCTGTCGGACGCCTATATCGCCGCCAACGAGGCGCTCGGGCTGCGGCGCACGCCGGACTACAATAGCGGCGACCAGGAAGGCACGTTCCTGTATCAGCAGATGATGAAGGATGGGCGGCGGTGGTCGCCGGCCGATGCCTATCTGCGGCCGGCGCTGAAGCGCGCCAATGTTCATTTGATCCAGTATGCGATGGTTCGCCGGATCATCTTCGAGGGCACAAGGGCGGTGGGCATCGCCTATTCGGTCGAGGGCGGGCCGGAACAGATCCTGCGCGCCGGGCGCGATGTCGTGCTGTCGGGCGGGAGTATCAACACGCCGCAGTTGTTGCAGATTTCCGGCGTGGGCGATCCGGAGTGGCTGGACGACATCGGGGTCCCTGTGGTGCATGCGCTGCCTGGCGTGGGTCGCAATTTCCGCGACCATTACGCCGCGCGGGTGTCGGCGCGGGTGAAGGGCACCGGCTCGCTCAATGAACGGGCGCGCGGGTTGCGGCTGGTGGGCGAGGTGTTGCGCTATGCGATTTCGCGCAAGGGGCTGTTGACCGCCAGTCCGAGCCATGCCGGCGGGTATTTCAAGACGCGCGAGGGGCTGGAGACGCCGGACATGCAGCTGTATTTTGCGCCAGCAAGCTACGCCGCCGGGCAGTATGGGACGTCGGACCTCGATCCGTTGCCCGGGATGACGCTGGGGTGTTCGCAGCTTCGGCCGGAGAGCAAGGGTCATCTGCGCGCGGTATCGGCCGATCCGATGGTCAAGCCGGAGATCCAGCCCAACTACCTCGCCGACCAGATGGACCGCGATGCGCTGCTGGCGGCGATGAAGTATCTGCGAAAACTGTTGCACACGCGGCCACTGGCGGATTTCGTCGACCACGAGAATTTTCCCGGCAAGGATGTGGCGACCGACGAGGACTGGATGCGCCATGCGCGGACCAGCGGCTCGACCACCTATCACCCGATCGGTTCGTGCAAGCTGGGCACCGATCCGATGGCGGTGGTGGACCCCGCCAGCATGAAAGTGATCGGGCTGGAAGGGCTGCGGGTGGCCGATGCCTCGGTGATGCCGACGATGGTCAGCGGCAATACCTATGCCGCCACCAACATGATTGCCGAGAAGGGGAGCGATCTGATCCTGGCTGGGTAGGTCAGGCGATCGCCCGGGCCAGGAAGGCGTCGATGGTGGCGTTGGCCGCGCGCGACAGGGTGGTCGGAAAACTGGTGAAGCCGTGGGCGCCGCCGGGGTAGACCGCCAGCTCGGCGGCGTTGCCGGCCTTGGACCACAGGGTCCACATGAACAGCGAGTCGTCGATCAGCGCGTCCTTGGTGCCGATGGTGAACAGGGCCGGGCAGAGGCCGGCGACATCGGCGTAGAGCGGTGAGATGTCCGGCACGCGGCGGTCGTTGATCCCTGGCAGGAAAGCCTCGGAAAATTTTTCGATGTCCAGCGTGCGCAGGACGAGGCGCTCGTTGCCGAAGGTCCGTTGGCTCGGCGTCATGGCGAGGTCGAAGGCGCCGAACACCAGGTTGGCGCCGCAAAAGCCGGTATAGCCGTGGCGGTCGCGCATGCGCAGCAGGGTGACGGCGGAGAGGTGCGCGCCCGCGGATTCGCCGCCGATGGTGAGCTTGTCGGTGCCGAATTTCTCGCGGGCGTTCTTGACCAGCCAGACCGCGGCGGCCTCGCAATCATCGGGGCCGGCGGGATAGGGGTGCTCGGGGGCGAGGCGGTATTCGACGCTGACGCAGGCCATGCCGGTGCTGGCGACGATGCGTTCCAGCATCGGGTCCTGCTGGTCGCTTTCGCCCAGCACCCAGCCGCCGCCGTGGATGTGCAGGTAGATTCCGGTCGGCTTTTCCGGGGCGATGACGCGCAAGGGGATCTGGCCGCCGGGGCCGTCGAGCTGCCAGATTTGGGCGCGCGGCGATTTGGGGGCGAGCGGGAACGGGCCGCGGCCCTGGCGGCGGGCTTCTCGAAACGTCTCGGCGCCGGTGTCCCACCATTCCGGCATGGGAGTCATCAGCTTGATGAGAAGCGCGTTGAAGTTGCGGGTCTCGTCCGAGATGGCGCTGTCGGCGAAGATGGCGGGGTCGAGCGGGATGATCGAGGGTGAGAAGGCCATGGTTTCCTCCGAGGATGCTTTGTCGCGAGGTTAGGGCAGCGGTTGACGGCACTCCAGAGGCAATGCCGTGGCAAAGTTTTTTATTTCGATATTGTAACAATTTAAGCGCAGGTTTACGGGACTCCCAGATGGTCGAAAAATGCCGGGAAGGCGGCCGGGCGGCGGGCGCGGTTGCGG
>JANXSA010000130.1 GCA_025352915.1 Rhodospirillales bacterium
CTGGTCGAGCGCTTCTTCCTCAAGCTCAAGCATTTCAGACGCATCGCGACACGATACGAACAAACGCCGAGAGCCTTCCTCTCAATGCTGTCCATCGTCAGCGCGTTCATCTGGACACGCTGAATGTCAACGCCATCTAGCACGTCTCCGGCTCCAGTGCCGGCGAGTATGGGCGTGCGCTGTCGTTTGATGGAGCGACCCAATCCCCGCGCGTCATCAGCGGCAGCCTGCGTTGGTAGTCGCAACAGATCGGGCCGCAGGTTCTTCAAGACGGCATGCGCCCAGCGATAAAAACGCCCCTTGCCGTCATTGGATGACGAAGGCCAACGTCCCACCGCCAACCACCAGCAGCCGGCGAGCAGCACAGCGGCGGCATCCGGGGCTGTGTTCGGAGATCGATGGCCGATCTTTCTCGCGTCCAACTGCCCAACCAGCGTGGGCAGCCGAGCGTGCAATCTGGCGGCTTCCTTCATGGCGGCCTTTGCTTCCGGCACTGCGTCGATGAACTCGGCGACCTGTTGTGCTATGGCCTTGTTGCGCTGTCCCGCTTCAAGGATGCGATACAGTCGGTCAAGGTGGGCGGCGAGTTCCGTCGAAGGTATGACCTTGCCAGGAATGAAAAAAGCGCTGCCGTCGTCAATGCCCGCAAGCCCGCGCAGTGCGTCATCAATGATGCGTCTTGCCGTCCGGCCCTCGCCCGGCGTCGGGGCGGCAATCCATCTGTGCGGCTTCGCGTTCTCGGGCAGCTCTTGCCGGTAGCGGATGTCCATCCGGGCAGCTACCCAGCTTGTCGGGTCCGACGCTTTGAGGCGTGACAGTGAAACTGATCCGCTATTGAGCGAGCCCACTGCTTCCGCTTCCAGCCTGGCGACAGCCTCGGAAATTGCCTTGTCGAGGCCTCCTTCTTCATCGGTCAGCATGTATGGATTGGACCTCATCGTGCGACCTACTGGCGCCTCGGCGTCGAGCAACGCAGCATGCTCGGCGCAGTAGAGATGGCTGCCCCGGCCGTATTCGGCGTGGCGGCGACAACGCTCAGCAAGTGCATTCCGATACCAACACTTTGCCACCAGCACCATCAGCCGATCGCGGCGCCCGCGGCCTTCCTCGCGTCCGAGAGGTCAACAACGTTGCCTCCTCCCATCGCGATCCGATCGAGGGCATCTGCAAGCTGCTGAAGTGCCTCCGCCACCTGTGGCCGATAGCGGCTGCGGTTGTAGGTAGCGGCGAGGGACGATCGAATGGAAACGTGGTTCAGCGCCGCCTCGATGATGTCTGGCAGAACGCCCATCTCGCCGAGCATCGTTGCGCCGGTGCGGCGCAGGTCGTGACGGGTCCAACCGGTTGTCTCGCTCGCCGCTTGCAAGGCCTTTGCCTCCCGATCCCAGTTGCCGAGCGCGCGGCCGGTGCCGGTGGCGAACACCAGCGCATCCGCCTCGGGTTTTTCAGGACGCAGCGAGCGCACCAGATCAGCCGCCTGCCGGGATAGCGGCACGACATGTGGCTGCCCGTTCTTCGTCTCGGCAATGGTCCACGTTGCGGCGTCCAGGTCCATCGTGCGCCAACAAGCCGCGCCGACTTCCTCGCGCCTCGCCAGCGTAAGCAGCATGAACAGCATGGCAGCGGCATAGGGACGGTCTGACTGCCGCAGCACCGGCAGCAGTCGCGCCAGTTCATCGCGGGACAGCACCCTCTCGCGCCGGCGCACGGTGGCCGGAGGAACGATACGGGTCAGTTCGTCTGAGACGTAGCCGCGCCCCGGTGCGCCGGCCCACTTCAGCACCGGCCGCAGGTATCGCACGGCGGCGGCGGCCGATTGCTGCGCCCCATGCGCATCGGCCGCCATCTGCAAGTCACCGGCTTTCATAGTTGCCAGCGGTTTCGCCAGGTGGACCTTAAACACGTTGTCGATGCGACGCCTGCATTCCGGCCAGGATTTCATGCTACCGCCTTGCTTGCTCGCATAGAGGTCCAGCAATGCGGTGAGGGTGCCGATGCCTTGACGTGCCTCGCGGCCGATCGTGCGCTTGCGTCGCGCCTCGGCAACCGGGTCTGCGCCCCGCCGCACGTTCGCCCGCATCGCGCGTGCGGCCTCGCGCGCGTCCGAAACACCCATCGCCGGATGGTCACCGAGCGGAAACCGGCGCATCTGGCCGAGCGTGTCACGACAGGCCAGCACCCATGCGCGCCCACCCGCGGGCGTGAGCCGCAACCGCAAGCCTGGCAACGTTGCATCGGAGAGGTCCAACCGCTTGCCAGTCTCGGCGGCGCGCTTGGCGGCGGCCTGGATCGCGGTTTCCGTCATCTTGACCGGCATCGGGCAGCGCCTCGTTTTGCGTGGGGCTTCAATGGGGCTTCAACAATGGGGTATGTTCTGGGACATCCTGAAACCGAAATTAGCGGGTCTTCCGCTATTTAAGCAAGCGAAAACAGTTATATGATGAACGTTCCGGAACGGCCGGAAACACGCCGGGAATGTCGGACTAGGTAATTCGTAATCAGTAGGTCCCCGGTTCGAGACCGGGCGTCGGCACCAGCTCTCTTCCGCAAGTTCGGCGCCGCCCGGCGGCAATCTCACCGGCGTGGCGAGCGCGCTCGTGTTCGCGAGCGCGTCGATGCAGCGTCTGCGATGCCAAGCGTCCCCGCCACCTCGTCCAGATAGCCGCGCTGCCGGTCCGCATCGACGCGCGGGCCGAGCACGGCGCGGGCATGCGCCTGGGCGCGGGCGATCTCGTCGAGATGGCGCGCCGGGTCCATTCCTGCGGTCACCCCGCCGCCATGGCGGCGATGCAGGTTCAACGGTGCGGCCACCCACGCCACCTGCCCGCCACCATGTGCCAGCAGGTCGAGATATAGGTGCCAATCCCCCGCCATCCGGTATTCCGCCAACGCACCGGCACAGCGCGCCAGCGCAGTGCGCAGCGCCGAGCGGCGGAACAGGATGGCGCTGCCATTCACCAGCAAATTGCGCTCGCCCAGGAACCTGGCGGCGAAATCACGCGCGTCGAACACCGCGTCCCGTGCCAAAGCGGTCGCGCCGGCACGGGCGAAATAATCCTGATGGCTGTCCCACAACACCGCGCCGTCGCCATCAATCGCGCGGCTGTCGCAAGCCACGGCAACGATATCCTCGGCCGCCCCCAGCTGCGCCGCCAGCGTCGCCAACAGCGCGGGATCGGCGGCATCGTCGGCTTCGGCGATCCACACCCAGTCCCCCACCGCCCGCTCCACCCCGCGCCGCCACTGCGCGAACACGCTGCCCGAGTTGCGCCGGTTGACCAGTTCGCCAAGCTCGCGCCCCCACCCCGCCGCCTCCCGCCGCGCCACCTCCAGGCTGTCGTCGCCCGAGGCATCATCCAGCAACAGCACCTCGGCCACCGGATGCGTCTGGCCAAACACCGAGGCCAGGCGCATGCCGAGATGGCGCGCATGATTATAGTTCGGCACCACCACGCTGATGCGCGGCAGGCCAGGCAACGCCTCGGCCAGCAAAGCCGTCGCATAGCGCGGAAAATCGAACTCCGCCTGCGCCCGCACCGCGGCTGCCGCCCGCGCCGGCGGATCGCCCCCCGCCGCCAAAAGCCCGGCCAGCGCCGCCGCCATCTCCGGCGGATCGCCCATCGGCACCACCACCCCGCCACCATCGGCCAACAACGCCGGAATGCCGCCCGACCCCGCGAACGCCACCAGCTTCAAGCCGGCCGCCATCGCCTCCAGCGCCACGGTGGGAAACGGATCCTCGCGCGACGGCAAACAGAACACATCCGCCGCACTGAACCAGTCCGCCGCATCCTCGCGAAACCCCGGCCGCAGAAACGTCCCGCTCGCCTCCGCCGCCGCGATCTCCGGCCCGAGATAGGTCAATACGGCGGGATCGATCGCGCCGATCCAGGCACAGACCGCATCCGGCCGCAGCCGCGCCAGGCTGCGCCAGGTCTGGAGAAACAGATCGAACCCCTTGCGCAGATCGCCATAGCCGGCGCCCAGCACCAATGGCTGCCCCTCCGCCAGGTCAAGCTCGCCGCGCACCCGCGCCCGCGCGGCGGGATCGAAAACCACGCCGCGATAATTGCCCTGCGG
>JANXSA010000682.1 GCA_025352915.1 Rhodospirillales bacterium
ACCTTGACACTCTTTCCCTACACGACGCTCTTCCGATCTAACAACAGCTCATGGGCTCGGTCATCGTACTGATCCAGCACGCCTTCCGAACGCCAGAAGTCGAACGAGGCCCCCCTCGCCCGCTGCAATGCCAGCCGCACATTGTTCATCGCGGTCAGATGCGGAAACACCGCCGATATCTGAAAACTACGCACCAGCCCAAGCCGGGCTACCTGCGCCGGTTTCATTCCGGTGATATCGCGACCCTTGAACTTAATGCTGCCCCGGGTTGGCTGAAGGAATTTAGTGAGCATGTTGAAGCATGTGGTTTTCCCAGCACCATTCGGCCCGATAAGGGCGTGGATGGTTCCGGTTTGCACACGCAGCGCAACCTCGTTCACAGCGACAAAGCCTTGGAACTCGCGGGTCAGACCCACGGTTTCCAGGATGATATCAGGCACCCCGGACGCCCCCCGTTTTCTATTGAGTGCGCTGATTTGCATATCAGGCCGGCGGGCGCAAGATTGCGTCGTGTATTTGGGTGGTTAGCTATGAAAAATAAATTGAAAGCCAAGGTTGGGCGTTGCCCAAACCCGCTAGGGGCCAAGCCCCTGGACCTTATTCTTGAGATAACGTCCAGGGGCTGGCCGTGGCGGGTCTGGGCGGAGCCTAGCCTTACTTGCGTGTGAAGCTATAGGGACTGGCGCCTGTCGTCAGCGGATCAAGCGCCAGCCGATGTTCCAGCGGCGGGAAGGCCCGGCTGCGGCAGCCCGGCCGGTCGCACAGGCGGCAGGACAGGCCGATCGGTACCGTAGCGCCTTCGAGGTCGAGCCCGTCGGCGTAGACGAGATCGCCGGCATGGGCGATGTCGCAGCCCAGGGCGACGACGTGGATCGCGGGCGGCTCACCCCAGCGCGGGCCGGCCTGGCTGACCACGCGGGCGACGCAGAGGAAGGTGGCGCCGTCGGGCAGCCGGGCGACCTGGACCTGGAGCCGCCGTAGCGGGCGAAGGGCACGCCGGCGGCGGAGAAGCGCTTGGAGACATTTCCGGCGGGGTCGGTGACGACGAAGAAGAAAGCCACGCTGCGGGCGCCGGGGCGTTGCAGGCTGGCCAGGCGCTGGCAGGCCTGTTCGAAGCTGACACCGAAGCGGGCGGCCGACCGGGCGCAGTTTGCCGTCAGACCGCGCGGAACACCAAGCTGGCATTGGTGCCGCCGAAGCCGAAGCTGTTGGACATCGCGGTGCGGATCGGCCGTTCCTGCGCCGTGCGGGCGACGCGGTCGATCGGTGTTGTGCGGCTTGGGTGTTCCAGGTTCAGCGTGGGCGGGGCGACGCCGTCGCGGATCGACAGCACCGAGAAGATTGCCTCGACCGCGCCGGCGGCGCCGAGCAGGTGGCCGGTGGCGGATTTGGTGGACGACATGGCGAGGCGGCGCGTGGCGTCGCCGAACAGCCGCTCGACGGCGGCGAGCTCGATGTCGTCGCCCGCCGAGGTCGAGGTGCCGTGGGCGTTGATGTACTGCACCGCCTCGGCGGTCATGCCGGCGCGGCGCAGGGCGTTGCGCATGGCGCGGAAGGCTCCGTCGCCGCTCTGGGATGGCGTGGTGATGTGCCAGGCATCGCCGGACATGCCGTAGCCGACGAGCTCGGCATGGATGCGCGCGCCACGAGCCTGGGCATGGTCAAGCGATTCCAGCACCACCATGCCGGCGCCTTCGCCCATGACGAAGCCGTCGCGGTCGCGGTCCCAGGGGCGGGAGGCGCGCTGCGGCGCATCGTTGAAGGCGGTGGACAGCGCGCGGGCGGCGGCGAATCCGGCCATGCCGAGTTCGTGCACCGCGGCTTCGGCGCCGCCGGCCAGCATCACCTCGGCGTCGCCGTCGGCGACCAGGCGGGCTGCGTCGCCGATGGCATGTGCGCCGGAGGAACAGGCGGTGGAGACGGCGCGGCAGGGGCCGGACAGGGCGAAGGCGGCGGCGAGGTCGCTGGCGAGATGGTGGATCATGCCGCGCGCCATGCCGGTGGCCAGGGTGGGGCCGAAGGCGGTCCCGGTGGCGGCGCCGAGCCGGGCGGCGCTTTCGCTGAGCGCCTCGAGCCCGCCGCAGCCGGAGCCGATGCTGACGCCGCTGGCGGCCTGTGCCATGGCGTCGCGCGGTTGCCAGCCGGCATCGGTCAGGGCTTCGCGCGCGGCCAGCCGGGCGAGGCGGCCGACGCGTTCGGCACGGGTTGGTTCCGCCTCGGCTCCCCAGGCGGCGGCACGCACCTGGCCGGCGATGCGGCAGGGCAGGTCGACGTTGAAGTGGGTGATGGCGCGGATGCCGCTGCGGCCTTCGAGCAGGCGGCGCCAGACCGGTTCCAGCCCATGGCCCAGCGGGCAGACGATGCCCATGCCGGTGATGACGACCCGCCGCATGCCGATTCCCGATCCCGCCGTGATGGGCGCCAGAAACGACAAAAGCTGTCGATGCGGCGTGATTTTTTTATGAAACGATGTCGCGTTACCCCCAGTTGCGGGCGCGGAAATCCATGGCGAAGCTGGCGCCGGCATGCCACTTGATGTCGCGCCGCAGGGCGGTGAAGGTGGCGTTCTGGTGCAGCACGGCATAGACGGGGTCTTCGCGTTCGCAGATTTCCAGCATGCGGCGGAAGGCGTTCTTGCGGGTGGCGTGGTCCAGTTCGGTCTGCATCAGGGTGAGCATCGACGATCTCGACGCGATCGAACCCCGGCCAATGCCGCGAGGCTGCGGCGGGTGAACTGGGTCATGGGCTGGCTCCGGCTGCTGCGACGCGGGCGCGACTAGCGCTGCCATGTTACGGCCGTGCGGCGGTTGGGCGGCAGTTGGCTGACACTGCGCGCATCATGTGCCGATGATGCCGCCGTCGTCGCGGGTGATCACGACCGTGGCCGAGCGCGGCACGGTGCCGCCATCGGGCCAGCGGCTGTTCGGTCGTCCGGCGGCGAAGTCCTGGGACGTGGTGGTGGCGCCGGGGTGCTGGACGTTGACGAACATCGTGCGCTGGTCGGGCGTCATGGCGATGCCGGTGATTTCCTGGCCGATCGGGCCGGTGAGGAAGCGGCGGATTTCGCCGGTGGCCGGGTTGGCGCAGAGCATCGCGTTGTTGCCGAAGGGCGCCAGCGCGCCGCGCAGCATTTGCCCCTCGCCGATGTCGGTCTGAATCCACAGGCGCCCGTCGGGGTCGAACCATAATCCATCCGGGCAGGCCAGGATGGAGTCGGCGTCGAGCGGGCCGGCGCCGGCGGCGCGGCTGTTGTCCGTGGGCCCCGCCAGCAGGAACAGATCCCAGGCGAAGCGGGTGGCGGCATGGTCGTCGCCGGCCTCGTGCCAGCGCACGATCTGACCGAACTCGTTGCGCGCGCGGGGATTGGGGCCGTCGAGCTGCGCCTCGGTCCGGCGGGCGTTGTTGGTCAGGGTGAAGTAGACGCGCCCGTCGCGCGGGTCGACGGCACCCCATTCCGGACGGTCCATCTTGGTCGCGCCGAGCGCATCGGCGGCCAGGCGGGTGTTGACCAGCACGTCGCCCTGGTCGGCGAAGCCGCCGGCGGCGGTGAGCGGGCCATGGCCGTGGCGCAGCGGCAGCCAGTCACCGCTGCCGTCGGCGTTGAAGCGCGCGACAAACAGGGTGCCGTCGTCGAGCAACGCGCCGCTGGCGGTCGCAGCGCTGTAGGGGCGGGTGCTGACGAACTTGTAGATATACTCGAACTGGCTGTCGTCGCCGGCATAGGCGACCAATGGACGGCCGTGCTGGGCCGGGGCGAACACCACGCCCTCATGGGCGAAGCGGCCGAGGGCGGTGCGCTTGACCGGAATGCTGGCGGGGTTGGCGGGATCGATCTCGACCACCCAGCCGAAGCCGTTCGGCTCGTTGCGATAGTCCTGTGTCGCGTCGGCGCCGGTGGCTGAGGCGTTGAAGCGGATGAACGCGTCCGCACCGCCGGCGGCCTGGTCCCAGTT
>JANXSA010000684.1 GCA_025352915.1 Rhodospirillales bacterium
GGCCGGTGATCACCGGGCGGTTGGGGTCGCCGTCGATGAAGGTGACCAGCACTTCCTGTCCGACGCGGGGCGGAAACTGCATGCCGAACTTGCCGCCGGCCCAGCCCTCGGCGACCCGGATCCAGCCCGAGGTGGCGCCGGTCTTGTCGTTCTTCTCGCTGCGGTCCCAGGGAAACTTGACCTTCACCCGGCCCCACTGGTCGGTATGGATGTCGGCACCGGCCGGCCGGTCGAAGCCGTTCGGGCCGACCACGATGGCGGTGTGCGGGCCGCTGATGCGCGGCTTGGGGATGCTGCGCGGCGGGTGGAACAGGATCAGTTCGAGCGAGCTGGCATCGGGGATGGCGATGAAGGTGTTGTTGAATTCGCTCTTCTTCTCGAACAGCCCCTTGAAGAAGCTGATGATCGGGTCGGTGATCAGGCCGATCAGCACCGACAGCCCGCCGGTGGCGACCGCCTTGCCGACATTGGCGAGCGTGTCGGCGAATTTGCGCTTGAACAGCTCGTCGAGCGGTGCCGCGCCCCCCTTGGCGTCGTTGGCAGCACCCATGCCGAGCGTTTTGGCGTTATCGGTGCTCCACAGCCCGGTGATCGCGCCGGCCAGCACCTCGCCGAGGTTGCTGTCCTGGTAGCTCTTCTCCAGGCCCGAGAACTGCATCGAACTGATCAGGTATGGCCCCGGGCTGTCCTCCGGAAAGATCTTGTTCGCCTTCAGTCCGAAGCGCAGCCCGGCGTGGAAGACGACAATTTGACTGGCGCCCTGGATCGCATGGGCCTGGCTCTCCTCGCCGGCCATGCGCCGCTCGGTGAAACGCTTCAGGTCGTTGGTGACCTCGATATGCTGGGGAAATTCGTAGCGGGAGAACTTGTTCTTGTCGCGCGGCGGCGCCCGCACGATGGTCTTCACCTCCTGGAACGGCGGGTCGGCGGGGGTGGTGAAGCTGAAATCGCCCTGGATCCAGGCGCCGGTGCGATGATCGGTCGAATGCTCCCATGAATGGACATGATCGGCGCCGGGATCGGCCTCCAGCGCGATTTCGAACGGGTCAAGCTTGCGGAAGTCGCTGGGAAAGTCGCCCAGCACCATCACGGTGCGCTTGTCCTCGTGCCGGAAGTAATAGAAAATCCCGTTCTCCTCCATCAGCCGGCTGACGAAGTCGAAATCGGTCTCGCGGTATTGGACGCAAAATTCGAGCTTGGGATAGGGATCGGTCTTAATGTGGTCGATCTCGATATCCGTCAGCTTGTGCTCGTCGAACACCGCCTTGAGAATTTCCAGCACGGTGACGTCCTGGAAAATGCGCATGTTGGTGGAAAGCTGCAACAGCGCGAAGCGCGGCACGATCTCCGCCCGGAAGATCTGGAACTTCTTGCCCGACCGCCCCGCCGCCTGGAAGTTGCGGATCACGCCATGGCGGAACTGGAACTTACGCTTGTCGTCCAGCCGCATGCCGATCGAGGCCGAGGTGGCGATCATATCGGCCGGATCGACGCGCTGGTCGAGGTCGTCGCACAGCAGCGTCACCATGTAGGAATAGGGGCGCGAGATCGCCTCCTTGCCCGCCACCGCATGCAGCAGCAACGTATCCTTGCGCAGCAGCGTGTTGCCGCAATCGAAGCGCAGCGTTCGGTCGTCCTGGGTTTGCCGGTCGGCCATGCGTGCTTGTGCCGATCAGGGAACGAAAGTGGCGGTCTGGCCGGGATCGGAAATCGTGATCACCCCGCCATAGGAGCAGTTCAACATCGAAGGATTATCCAGCGTCACCTCGTTGGTGTTGTTCACCGTGATGCCGCCCGGGGCCCAGGGCGCCATGGTGTTGGGAATGCACGGCATCGGCGTCAAAACCCCCATCGCCGACGCAGTGGCCGTAGCAACCACCGGATTGGCCGGGCACATGCAGTTGCCGAACGGCATGATGTTCACCATCGGCTTGTGGTCCATGATCGTCGCCGAAGGCTGATTGGCCACATTCACCATGCGCACCGGCAAGACCGTCAACGTCGACGGCGCCATGCCAAAGGTGCACATCATCTTGGCCCCGTTCACCACCTGGATCGGCATCGTCGCTCCCCCGCAAGCTCCACCTACGGCACTATGCGTCGCCGCGCCACCAACCGAAAGTAAACTGCGCGCGTGCGTCGGCAGTCAGTACAGCCCCGCCGCCCGTGCCCGCACCCTGACCAGCGCCACCAGGCGGTCCAGCGTCGGCGTTGCCACGCCGGCCAGGCGTGCCAGCTCCAGCGCCGCGCCGTAGATGCCGTCGATCTCCATCGGGCGGCCAAGCTCGAGATCCTGGAGGATGCTGGGCTTATGCGCCATCGCCAGGCCGTGGCGGATCTGTGCATCGACATCCACGCTGACCGGGCAGCCCATCGCCGCGGCCACCGCCATGCCCTCGGCGAAGCATGCGCGCACCGCCTGTTGGATCGCCGGCGCGCCGAACAGGTCCTTCGGCGCCATCGCACCCAGCACGCAGACGGGCCCGAGGGCGAGGTTGCTCAGCAGCTTCTGCCACAGCGCGTCACGAATGCGCGGCGTTTGATCCACCTCGATCCCGGCCGCCTGCAGCGGTGCCGCAATCGCCGCCATGCGCCCGGTCATCCGCCCGTCCGGCTCGCCGATCACCAGCTTGCTGCGCTTGTTCGCAACCGCGATCACCCCGGGCGCCACAACCGTGCACGCGGAATAGACCACGCCACCAACCGCGCGGTCCGGACCCGCCGCATCCCACATCGCGCCACCGGGATCGACCTGCGCCAGGCGCCGTCCGTCCAGCTTCCCGCCATGGGCGTGGAAATACCACCACGGCACGCCGTTCATCACGAACACCACCGGCGTGTCCGGCCCCAGCAACGGCGTAATCCCCGCCGCCACCGACGCCAATGCAGGCGCCTTTACCGTCACCAGCACCGCATCCTGAACCCCCAGCTCCGCCGGATCATCCGACGCCGCGACCGGCACCACGCCGTCCCAATCCGGCGCCATCACGCGAATGCCGCGAGCCCTGATCGCCGCTAACTGGGCGCCGCGCGCGACCACACTTACCTTGGCGCCGCCACGCACCAGCCTGGCCGCTAAATGCCCGCCAATCGCGCCGGCGCCGTAGATCGCAATCCTCATGGGGGGATGGTTCCTGGGTTGGGAAAGGGAAGGAAGGCCAGGGCTCTGCCCTGGACCCGCTGGGGCCGGGGGCCCCAGACCCCATTCTTTAAGCGCCTTCGGCTTAGG
>JANXSA010000276.1 GCA_025352915.1 Rhodospirillales bacterium
GGCGCGCGCGGCCGGCCGCGTTGCCTTGCGCGCCGACCTCGCCCGGCTTCGCGCCGGTGGCGCCCAGTCGTTCTTTGCCGCCGCCTGTGTGCGGTTGCACCGTTTGGCGCATGCGCTGCACACCAGCGGCCACCGGCGGGCGGCGCGCTGGGCGTGGTTGGCCAACCAGATGCTGACCGGCGCCGACATCTCGCCCGCCAGTCAGATCGGCCCCGGCGTGACGCTGCCGTATCCGGCCGGGCTCTATATCCACGGCTGCGCTGGCAGTGACCTTACGATGTTGGCGCAATGCTGGATCGGGCCGCTGGTCGACCGGCACGGCCGGCTGCCGCCGCTGTCCCAGGCGCCGCTGTTGGGCCGCGCGGTCTCACTCGGCCACCATGCCGGCGTGCATGGTTGCCCGCGCGTCGGCGACGGGGTTTACATAGGCGCGGGATGCGTCGTAGGCGAAACCGTCGCCAATGACACGGTCCTGGTGCCGCGGCCGATGAAGCTCCGCCACGCCACGCCGGCACCCGGCCATGCCGTGCCTGTCTTATCGACCGGATCGGCCGGTCCAACTGGAGCGTGATCGGATGCTGCGGCCCTTCCCGACCCCGATCTACGTCACCCGCCCGAACCTCCCGCCGCTGGATGAGGTCGCGGCGGGATTGGCCGAGATCTGGGCAAACCGCCAGCTGACCAATCGCGGCCCGATGCTGGAACGGCTGGAAGACCGGCTCGCCCGATTATTCGATGTCGAGCACATGAGCGTGATGACCAACGGCACGCTGGCGCTGGAACTGGGCTGCCAGGCGCTCGGGCTGCGCGGCGAGGTCATCACCACGCCGTTCACCTTCGCCGCCAGCGTCAACGCGCTGGTGCGCACCGGCCTCACCCCGGTCTTCGCCGATATCGAGCCCGACCACCTGACCCTCGATCCCGCACGGGTCGAGGCGGCGATCACGCCCCGCACTTGCGCCATCCTGGGCGTGCACGTCTTCGGCCATCCCTGCCGGGTGGTCGAACTGGAGGCGGTGGCGCGGCGCCATGGCCTGGCGCTGCTCTACGACGCCGCGCATGCCTTCGGCACCACGGTGGACGGCGTGCCGGTGGCGCGCTTCGGCGACCTGTCGATGTTCAGCTTCCATGCCACCAAGCCGTTCCACTCGCTGGAGGGCGGCGGCCTCGCCTTCCGCCGGCCGGACCTCAAGGGCGTGCTGGAGCGGCTGGCCAATCACGGGCTGCAACCGGATGGCGACGTGCCGGAGGCTGGGACCAACGCCAAGATGACCGAGGTCCAGGCGCTGATCGGCCTGTTGATGCTGGACCGGCTGCCGGACATCCTGGCGCGCGGCAAGGTGATCGCCATGACCTACCGCGAACGCCTCGCCGCCCTGCCCGGGATCGACTGCCTGCCCGACCCGGCGCCGGGCGTGGAGGTGAACCACGCCTTCGCCCCGGTGCTCGTCGACCCCGCCCGGGCCGGCATCGACCGCGACGGGCTGCATGACGCACTGCGCCGGTTGAACGTGGTGACGCGCAAGTATTTCCACCCCCCGGCGAGCGACATGGCGGCGTTTCGCGCGCTGCGGGCAGCCGACTCGCTGGCGGTTTCGCGCGATGCGGCGGCGCGGGTGCTGGCACTGCCGATCTACGCCGACCTGGCCTTGGACGACGTCCATCGCATCTGCGACATGATCGCCGGGATCCACGCCCGCACAGCTTCGTGAACGGGCTACCGGGGGTGTGGGTGCTTGTGTGCGCTCCCGCCGCTGTGCGAGCATGTTCCAGTCCGCTATGGGCGCAACTTCGGACGGGAGCAGGGTTGGATGGCACGACGCCGCGGCCAGTTTGGACGTCGCGGTATGCTGGGCTGGGCTGGGCTGTCCGCCGTAGCGGGCATCGGCACTGCCGGCCTGGTGCAGTGTTCCGCTGAGAATACCGCGGTTGCACGGCCGCTGGGCCTGACCTCGCGCGGCGGCTGGGCGTTCCCGCAGCCGAACCCGATCATCAAGGCCGGCGATATGCGCAGCCAGGGGTTGTGGAACGATCCCTGCGTCCTGCACGACGGCACATCCTACATCATGTATCTGACCTCCAGCACCAGCGCGCCGTTCAAGCCGCCGGTGCTGCCGTTCCGCGCCGTGTCGCCGGACGGCCTCGCCTGGTCGCTGTCCCCGGCGACCCCGCTGCTGTCGCCCGCCGGCACACCGTTCGCCAGCCTGGAGACGCCCAGTGTGGTGCGTTTCCGCGGCGCCTGGCACATGTTTTTCACCGGCATCATGGCCCGGCCGAACCCCGCGCCGATGTCCGTCGGCCACGCTGTGTCGGCGGACGGCATCACCTGGAAAGTAACACCGCAGCCGGTGCTCACCGCCACCGGCAAGATCACCGACTGGAACGGCTACCTGGTCGCTGAACCCGGCGCGATCGTGTGGAAAGACCGCATGCTGGTCTATTTCGCCGCGATCGGTGCCCGCCCGGGCGGCAACCCGCCCCAGGCGCAGTCGATCGGACTGGCCATCACCACCGATGGCGTGACCTTCGGGCCGCCGTCGCGGGTGCTGGAACAGGCGCCGCTCTACCCGCCGTCGCGCGGCTTCATCGGCTACTCCACCCCGATGGCCTTCGCCTTGGGCAACAAGGTCCACCTGGTTTACGACGTCGCCGTCAACTGGACCGGCGACGACCCGGAATGGCAACAGGTGGCGCTGCACCACGCGGTCTCGAACCGCGACGGCGAAGGCGACTTCGTGCAGGACGCCGCACCGCTGATGACCCGCGACGACTTCGACTGGACCGGCGGGGAAATCGCCTCGCCAACCGTGCTGGTCGAAGGCAGCAAGTTGCACATGTGGTTCGCCGGCCATGTCCACAAATCGCAGCTTGGCCCGTTGATCCGGCGCGGCATCAGCGGGCGGGAATTCGGCATCGGTTACGCCACGCGCCCGGCGGCCGATTTCGAGCGCTGAGGCACAAGCCGCCGTGGCACAGCACCCCAGCGAGATGGCGCGGCCCGGATTGGCGCCCGCGACAGCCGCGGCTGACAAACCGCCGCGGGTCTCGGTGGTCATTTCGGTGCATAACCGGGCCTTGATGCTGCTCGACTGCCTGAAGGGACTGGCGGCACAGAGCCTGGGGCGGGACGCCTTCGAGGTTGTCATCGTGGACAACTGCTCCACCGAGGATCTCAGCCCGACGTTTGCGCAAGGCCGGGTGCTCGGCCTCAACCTGCTTGTGGCGCGCACCGCACAGGACCAGGGCCCGGCGCCGGCGCGCAACCTCGGCGTGCAGATGGCGCGCGGCGCGGTGATCGCCTTCACCGACAGCGATTGCCGCCCCACACCGCACTGGCTGGCGCACGCGCTGCCCCGCTTCGACGACCCGGCGATCGCCTTCGTCGGCGGACCGGTGCTGCCCAAGCCGGAACAGACATTCACCCTGACCTCGCGCGCAACCTTCGTAACCCAGGTCGAGCATCCAAGCTTTCCGACGGCCAACCTGCTGATGCGGCGCGATGTCTTCCTGGCGCATGGCGGCTTCGACACCACGCTGAGCTTTTCCGACCCCTTTGGCCGCGCAATGGAATGCGCCGATACCGACCTGGCCTGGCGCATCCTCAAGGCCGGCCACCGCCATGCCTTCGTGCCCGCGGCGGTGATGGAGCACGAGGTCGAGGACCAGAGCATCTGGATGTGGATGATCGAGCCGAGCCGGCTGTTCCTGTTGCCGGCGTTGATCCGCCGACATCCGGAGTTGCGTGCCAAGCTGCTGACATGGAACCTGTTTTTCTACGCGCCGGCCGCCTCGCTGTATCTCGTGGTGCCGTTCGCGGTGGTCGCGGCATGGACCCTGCCATGGCTCCTGGTGTTGCTGCCGCTGGCCCTGTTGACCCGCAGCGCGGTACGCATGCGCAGCCTGAATCCCGTCGTGCTGGTGCGCCAGAGCCTGCGCGTGCTGGCCCATCTGCCGCGCAACATGATGGTCAACGCCGCCCTGCTCTATGGCAGCATGCGCTTTCGCTGTCCGGTCTTGTGACCCCGCGCCGCGCTTCACGACGCGTGCGGTCCGGCCGATGAGCGGGTGCGCCCGCATCGTCATGACCAACCCGACCTGCTGGCCCGAAATCCGCCGCGGGTCCGAGCGGCTGCTGGCCGAACACGCGGCATGGCAGGCCGCCCAGGGCCACGAGGTGACGGTGATTTCCACCCATCGCGGTCCGCGCACCGAACAACGCACCGCCGGGGTCCGCCATATCCTGCTGCCGCGCCGCCTGCTTCTGGGCCGGGCGAGCCGCTGGCTGGGACCGTTCCACGCCTTCGCGCTGCAAGTCCGCGACGAGGTCCGCCGGGCGCGCGCCGCGGGCACACCCTTTCATGCGGCGCACTGCCTCAATTATCATGACGCGTTCGGCGTGCTGCTGGCCGGTGCCCAGCGTCCGCGCCTAGCCTATCACGTGGTCGGCATTCCAGTGCGTGCCTATTTCCGCTGGACGCCGCATGACGGGCTGATGTTCCGCCACGTGCTGCGCAATGCCGATGCCTGCGCGGTGACCTCGCGCCATGCGCAACAGATGCTGCTGCGCGAATTCGGCGTGGCGGCAACCCTGCTGCCATCGCCCAGCGACATCGACCGGTTGCTCGCCACGCCCCGGCCGCCCGCCGACGGCCGATTGCGGCTGCTGTTCGCCGCCGATGCCGATGAGCCGCGCAAGGGGGCGGTGCTGCTGGCGCGCGCTTTCGCCCAGGTGCGCGACGCGCGGCCCGACGCCAGGCTGGTGTTCGGCGGCCCGGCATCGCAGACAACCATTCGGGCAATCCGCGCCGCCGCCCGTCCCGCCGACCTGCCGCACATCAGCTTTCCCGGCCCCGGCACCCAAGATGACCTGCCGGCGCGCTACGCCGCCGCCACCGTGCTGGTGCATCCCGCGGTGTGGGAGGCACAGGGCATGGTCCCGGTGGAAGCGCTGGCCTGCGGCACGCCAGTGGTGGCGTGCGACCATGGTGGCGTGGCCGACATCGTGGGTGACAGCGGGGTGGACGACCCCGCGGTCGGGCGGCTGTTCCAGCCCGGTCCGATCATCCGCCATGCCGCGACCGACCATGCCGCGCTGGCCCGCGCCATTCTGGACGCAGCCGACCTCGCGCGCGATCCCGCGACCGAGGCGCGCTGCCGCGCCCGGGCCATTCCCTTCGGATGGCCCACCTTGGGGCCGGCCTATGCGCGCCTGCTCGGCCTGGACGGTCCCAACGCCTTGGCGGCCAGGGACTCCATGGCACGTCCTGGCGCACAATAGCGATGTCGGTTCAGGCAAGCCGCGCACAGGAAACCACAGATACCGCCGTCGCGGCACCGCTGCGACGCCACCATTTGTTGCGCCAGACCCTGCTGGGGCTGACGTTCCGCGGCATCGGCGTGATCCTGGCTTTCGCCAGCCAGGTGGTGGTGGCGCGCGCGCTCGGGGTGGTGGGGTTCGGCAGCTATGTCACCATCCTTGCCTGGACGACGCTGCTGTCGCTGCTCGCCGGCGTTGGGCTGCCACAGGCCGGAATCCGCTTCTTCGCCGCCTATGCCGAGACGCGCGACTGGGCATCGTATCGCGGGTTCATGCGCATGGCGGTGCTGGCGGTGGCGGCGAGCGGGATCGCCGTCGGGCTCGCGGCGGTCGCGCTGTTCGCCACCCTGCCGTCGCTGCGCCCGCTGCTTGCGGCGATGGCCATCGGCATGCCGCTGATCGTGCTGTTCAGCGCCAGCACGCTGGCACAGGCAGCACTGGTTGCCGCCCAGCGCCCGGTGCGCGGCGAGATCGCCAACAACGTGGTGCGCTCGCTCCTGGTGATGGCGCTGGTCGCCGGCGCGGCACAGCTGAGCCCCACGCTTGACGTGGTATCGGTGCTGGCGTTCACCGTGCTGGCAGGGCTGCTGACGCTGCTGGTGCAGTCGGGCGCGTGGTGGCAGGCGACGGGGATGCACTGGCGCGGGAAGTCGGAGGTCGAGGCGCGGCCGGCGTGGCTGGCATCCGGCCGGGCCTACCTGATCTCAACCGCCGCCTATGCGCTGGTCGAGCGGCTGGACACGATTCTGCTGGCCGTCCTGGCGCCGCCGGCCGAGGTGGGACCCTACAGCGTGGCCGCCCGGCTGGCGTTGCTGGTCAGCGTGGCACTGAGCCCGATATCGGCGATCGCCGCGTCATCCGCGGCACAATTGCTGGAACGTGGCGACCGGCCCGCGCTGCAGCGCCTGATGGCGCAGACATCGCTGATGTGCAGCGGCGCCGGTGCCGTGCTGGCGCTCGCACTGGTGATCGCCACGCCCTGGCTGCTCGCGGTGTTCGGGTCCGGCTTCGAGACGGTGCGCGGGATGGTGGCGGTGCTGATGCTGGGCCAGGTCGCGCTGGCCGTCGCCGGCCCGGCGGGCGCGCTGTTGGCAATCGCCGGGCATAACCGGGTGCTGATCGGGATCATGCTGGCAACGGTGGCGGTCAACCTGACCCTGTGCCTGTTGCTGATACCGCCCTTCGCATCCGAGGGAGCGGCGGTCGCGACCATGCTGTCGCTGGTCTTCAACGCGGTGGCGCTCGCGGTGGCGGCGCGGCTGCTGCTGGGTATCGACACGACGATCCTGGCCGGCGTGACCTGGTTGGTTCGGTATGTTCTCGCGCGACGCTGACCGGGATCGGCTATCGTGGAATCCCGCCGCATGACGGCCGAGGTGCTGTACGTCGTGCCGACCTACAACCGGGCGCGCGACCTGCCGCGAACCCTGCATGCCATCGCCGCACAGGACTGGGACCACGACCGGATGGCGATCCTGGTGGTCGACGGCGGTTCACAGGACGCCACGCAAGCGGTGGTCGAAGCCCTGGCGCGGACCTTGCCGTGCCGGATCGAGCTGCTGCGCAAGGCCAATGAAGGGCCGGGCGTCTCCCGCAATGTCGGCCTGGCGCGCGGGCTCGGGCGGTTTGTTGCCGTGGTCGACAGCGATGTGGCGCTCGATCCCGGCTGGACCCGCGCCACCGTCGCCGCCATGCAGGACGATCCCGGGCTGGCGCAGGTTGGCGGGCGGCTGGTGTTCGGCCACGAGCCCACGATCCTGAACAGCTATGGCGGCGAACTCGGGCGCGGCATCGGCCTGGCGTGGGACGTGGCCGAGGGCCAGCGCGCCGACGATCAGCGCACGCCGCGCGATACCTTGTGGATCAACACTTCCGCCGTGCTGTTTCGCCCGGAGCCCGTGCTCGCCGTTGGCGCCTTCGATCCCGCGTTCATGATGGCCTATGAGGAGCCCGATCTCGGCCTGCGCCTGGCGATTGCCGGCTGGCGCGCGCGCGTCGTGCCGGATGCGGTGGCGCTGCATCATGTCGGCCCGCAATCACTGCACTGGGACGCCGAGATGGTGTTCCATCAGGTCAAGAACCGCATCCGCCTGGGGCTGAAATCGCTCGGCGCGCTGCGGCTATGCGGCTTCGTCGCGGTCAACCTGTTGTACGGCCTGGCCGATGCGACGCTGCACCGGCATCGCGGCGCCCGGCTGCGCGGCATGTGGTGGAACCTGGTCAATAGTGCCGAGACCTGGCGGTTGCGCCGCAAGGCCCAGGCGCTGCGGCGCGTGCCGGATCGCCAGGCCCTGGCCCCGACCGGCACCGCCTGGCTGCCGCCCACCCGCCTGCACGGGCGGCGCCGGCGCGCCATGCCGGGCATGTTCGCGGCATCCGCGCCCGATGACCGCTGACCCAGCACCGGACGGGATGACGGCGCGCCCGCTGGTCAGCGTGATCGTGCCGACTCATGGCCGGGCCGCGCTGCTGGCGCGACTGCTCGATTCCCTGGCCGCACAGGACTGGCCCGCCGACCGGCTTGAGATCATCGTTGTCCATAATCACACCGCCGACGGCACCGAGGAGATGATGCGCGCGCGCATCCCGGCCAGCCCGGCGCCATTGCACTACCACCGCACCAGCTTCAACCGGCCCGGGCCGTCCCGCCAGTTCGGGGCGGAGCGCGCCCACGGCACCATCCTGGCATTCATCGACGACGACTGCATCGCCACCCCGGGCTGGCTCGCCGCCGGGGTGCGGGCACTGCAAGACGGCCTGGCGCTGGTCCAGGGCCGCACCATCCCGCACCCCGGCCAGACGCGGCGCCTGCTGGAAAAGACGGTGCAGGTCGAGGGACCGAGCATTTTCTTCGAGACCTGCAACATCTTCTACGACGCCGCGGCGTTCCGTGCCGTCGGCGGGTTCCCCGAAGCCTTCCGCGCCCTTCGATCGGCCGAGGACACCTCGCTGGGCTGGGCGATGCGCCAAGCCGGGCTTCCGACCGGCTACACCGCCGCCGCACTGGTCCACCACGAGGTGTTCGCCGTCGGCATCGGCGAGTGGTTGCGCGCGGTCAACGTCGTCGAGATCGTCCCGCTGGTCGCCCGGCACTACCCGGCGATCCGGGAGCACCTGTTCGCCCGCTGCTTCCTCTCCCCGCTCACGGCGGCATTCAACGCTTTTGCTTTCGGGGCAATCGGTGGCAGCTTAGCGCATTCATCCCTTGCAGTGGCATGCTTGCCTTATGTGTGGCTTCGTTTCACCGACCGCGGCCGGTTCAACCGGCCCCATATTCTGCTCGCCCGCTTCGTCTGCGGCCTGCCACGGGCCGCGATGATGGCGGCGGCGCTGATTCGCGGCTCCTGGCGCGCGCGCTCCGTGGTGCTGTGAGCCGATGGCGCTGCGTGTCCTGATCACCCATGAGCGGTTTCCGCCCGATTTCGGCGGCGGCGGCGAGTACATCGTGCTGCGCACCGCCCAGGGCCTGCTGGCGCGCGGCATCGATGTCCGGGTGCTGACCACCGGCGCGCCGGCGCTGACCGAGTTCGGCGGCGTATCGACCGAGCGGCTGCCCACCAGCCGCTATGGCTTCAACCTGCGCCTCGGCGCCATCGCCCGCGCCGCGCGCCAAGCCGACCTGGTCCACACCTTCACCTACCACGCCTGCCTGCCCTCGCTGCTGGCCGCGCGGCTCACCGGCCGGCCGGTGGTCTGCGGCATGCTGGCGCTGTTCGGCCCGGCCTGGCGCACCATGCGCGGGCCGCTCGCCGGACGGGCGCTCCAGGCGCTGGAACACCTCATGGTCACCCGCCGCTACGACCGTTCGCTGTTCCTCAGCGAACCCTCCCGGCAACAGGCGATCCGCATGGGCGCGGACCCCAGCCGTGCCATGGTCCTGCAACCCGGCATCGACCACGCCCGCCTGCCCAAGCCCGACCGCACCGCGCCGATCGTCCTGTTCAGCGGCAAGATGGAGACCCGCAAAGGCATCGACCACGTCTTCAACGCCGCCCGCGCCCTGCCGCACATCCCCTTCGTGGCCACCGGCTGGGCGCCCGACATGGCATCCCTCCGGCGCCGCGCGCCGCCGAACCTCGAACTGGTGGAATCCGAGGGCGACGACCGCTTCCTGGCCTATCTCGCGCGCGCCGCGATCTTCTTCTTCCCGTCCTATTCCGAAACCTTCGGCATCGTCGTCGCCGAGGCAATGGCCGCCGGCGCCGCCGTCGTCTCCAGCATCGACACCATCCGCTTCGAGGGCGCCCACATCGCACCCGGCGACGAGCCAGCCTTGATCGCGGCGATCCGCTCGCTATGGGACAACCCGGAGCGCCTGCGACTGGCCGGCGAGGCCAATGAACGCCTCGCCCGCGCCTTCACCTGGGAGGCCCATACCGACCGCCTGATCGCCATCTATGACGACGTGCTGGCCCACTGATGCGTGTCGCCCTCTACCATCCCTGGATCTACCTCAAGAGCGGGCTCGAACGCACGATCCTGGAAATCAACCGCCGCTCGCGCCACGACTGGACCTTCTACACCAGCCACTACGATCGCGCCGGCACCTACCCCGAACTCGGCGACGCCCGCATCGTCGAGCTGCCGCGCATCTCGGTGCGCCGCAACTACCTCTCGGTGCTGCGCGGCGCCCTGTCGATCGCCACCTGCAAGCTCGATCCCGCCGAATTCGACGTGCTGGTGATCTCCTGCGAAGGCATCGGCGACCTGATGACCCTGCGCAACACCGCCCGCCCGATCGGCTGCCTGTGCTTCACCCCGCTGCGCGCCACCTTCGACGCCAGCTACCGCGCCCGCCTGCTCGCCCGCGCCGGCTGGAAGCGCCCGGCCGCCCTGGCCATCGAGTTCGCCTTCCGCATGCTCGACCGGCTGTGCTGGCGCCGCTACCAACAGGTGCTGGCGATCAGCGACACGGTGCGCCAGCGCATCGCCGCCGGCGGCCTGCGCGACGCCAGCCGCGTCGCCATCGCCTATCCCGGCATCGATGTGCGCCAGATCCGCGCGGCGGACCAGTGGCAGCCCTATTTCCTGCTCGCCGGCCGCATCATGTGGACCAAGAACATCGAGATGGGCATCGCCGCCTTCGCCCAGGCCCGGGCCAAGATCGGGCCGGAATGGCGCCTGGTGATCGCCGGCATGGTCGACGCCAAGAGCGAGGCCTACATGGCCGCCCTGCGCGCCTTCGCCGCCGAAGTCGGCGGCGTCGAGTTCCGCGTCGCCCCCTCCGACGACGAAATGCGCGCGCTCTACGAAGGCTGCACCGCCGTGGTGTTCACCGCCTTCAACGAGGACTGGGGCCTGGTCCCGCTCGAGGCGATGGCCGCCGGCAAGCCGGTCATCGCGGTCAACCGCGGCGGCCCCTGCGAAACCGTGCTGCACGGTCAAACCGGCTACCTGGAAGAAGACTCGCCCGAAGCCTTCGCGCGCCGCATGACCGAGCTGGCCGCCAACCAACCCCTGGCGCGCCAGCTCGGCCTGGCCGGCACCGAACGCGTGCGGCAGTTCACCTGGGACGCCTTCGTCGAAGGGCTCGACCGGATGGTGGACCAGTTGGCCGAGCCGACAACGCCGGCACCATGACGACAGCAAGCCGCTGGCGCACCACAACCGGCGTGTCGGCGCTGCTCGCGCTCGCCATCACGGCCCGGCTGGTCCATCTCGACACCGACCCGATCTGGTACGACGAGGCCGCCACCATCGGCATCGCCTCGATGGACTGGCGCGTGATCCTCGGGCCAATGGCCGAGGTCGAGTCGAGCCCGCCCGGCTACTACATCGCCGCCAAGCTCTGGTCCGCCCTGCACGACGACAGCATCTGGTGGCTGCGCATGCTCTCGGTCCTGGCCGGCGCCGGCGCGATCATCCCGGTATTCCTGCTCGCCCGCACCGCTTTCGGCACCCAAGCCGCATGGATCGCCGGCGCGTTCATCGCCTTGGCCGCCTCGCATGTCCGCCTGTCGCAGGACGCACGATGCTACGCCCTGCTGTCCCTGGTGACCGCGACGGCAATGCTGGCCGCAGCACGGCTGTCCGGCGACGGCAAGCGCGGCATTGCCGCGGCGATATGCCTCGGCACGCTGATGGGCATCGGCCTGTGGCTGCACGCCACCGCCGCCCTGATCGCGGTCAGCCTCAACCTGTTCGTCCTGGTGCAGCTCGCCCATGACCGCGCCCGGCTGCCGCGCGGCCTGCTGCTGCTTGCCGCCGCCAACCTGCTCGCGCTGGCGATCGCGGCCCGGCCAATCCTGGCCATCCTGGCGCATCTCGGCGCCGATGACGGCTATGTCGACCGCTGGATCGCCCCGCCGGCGATCATCGACGCGGCACGGCTATACGGACGGACGCTGGTGGCGCCGTTCCTGTACGTCCTGTCGCCGCTGGCACTCGGCCTGCACATCCTGCTGCTGGGCGCCGCATTCCTGACCTGGTGGCGCCAGCGCAGCCCCATGCTGCTCGCGCTGGCGGCAATGCTGGCGGCCAGCCTGGTGGCGCTGCCGCTGGCCAGCCAGTTCCGCCCGGTGCTGCTCGACCGCACGGCGCTGTTCATGCTGCTGCCGCTGGCGCTGCTGCTGGCCGCCGCCGCCGCCTCCGCCACCCTGCCGCGCCGCCTCTCCGCCGCATTGGTCGCGGCCCTGCTGCTGTTGCAGGCGACCGGCGTGATCCGCTGGCACACCCAACCCGACCGCCGGGAACGCTGGGACCAGGCCGCCGAGATCCTGCAAGCGCAGATGCAGCCCGGCGAGCCGATCGTCCTGCCCGATAGCAGCTTCGTCTCGATCTCCCTGGCACGCCATCTCGCGCGCGCCGGACACGCGGTGCCGCGCATGATCGCGGTGCCGCCGCACTCGCCGCTGGAGCAGCTGGTGGCACAACAGTTGATGCCCGGCTTCCTCCCTGACGCCAGCGCCCTGTGTCAGCACCTGGGCGACGGGATTCCCGGACTCTGGCTGGTCCTGCGCGAACAGCCAGACCCGGTCGCCGCCGACGACACCTTCACCACCCGCAGCGCCGTCCGCGCGGCCCTGCTGCACGGCGGCGCCAGCCTGCGCGAGACGCTGCGCCGGCCCGGCATCGTGCTAGAGCGCTGGACCGCGCCGCGCTGCTGAGCGCATGCCGCGACGGCCTCAATTCATTGCGATCATCCGCCGCAGCCCCCCTGCCGCAGCCGTATTCTATTGACAATAATGTTGAATTCGTTGACGCTCGAACACGAAAAGCGCGGCACTTTTCGTGATTTAACCCATCCCGTTCGTATTCCAGCTTCGCGGGGGATATCGGCGCCCATCGGCGAGGAGACCATAGACGATGACATTGAACGTCTATCTGGGTGATCTGCGGTACCACACCGCCGGTATCCTGGCCAATGACTGCATGCCCCTCGGCGTCGCCTACATGAAGGCCGTCATCGACCGCGACAACCCCGCCGCCGCCGCCCGCCTGTTCGTCTACCCCGACACCCTGCTCGCGGCCCTGAAATCCGCGCCGCCCGACGTGCTGATGCTCAGCAATTATGTCTGGAACGAGGCGCTGTCGCGCGAGTTCTTCCGCATCGCCAAGATGCTGAACCCCAATGTCCTCACCGTCATGGGCGGCCCCAACCTGGCGCTGGAGCCCGCCCGCCAGATCGCCTATCTCGACCAGAATCCCGAAATCGACGTCTACATCACCGGCGAGGGCGATTTCGCCGCCAACGACCTGCTCAACGTCTTCATGGACACCGGCCTGTCGCACAAAGCCTTCGGCGCCCGCGGCGTCCAATCCGCCATGTGGCGCAACCCCGAGGGCCAGGTCGTCCGCAACGACACCCATGCCCGCCGCCGCGAAATCAACGACATCCCCTCCCCCTGGCTCGACGGCGCCCAGGACGATTTCTTCGATGGCCGCCTCGCCCCAATGATCGAAACCAACCGCGGCTGCCCCTTCACCTGCACCTTCTGCGCCCAGGGCACCTCCTGGTACTCCAAGGTCAACAACTTCGACCTCGATCGCGTCAAGGAAGAAATCCACTATATCGCCCGCCGCATCAAGGATAAGTCGCCCAACATGGGCACCCTGCGCATCGCCGATTCGAATTACGGCATGTTCGAGCGCGACATCGAGATCTCCGGCTTCATCGGCAAGATGCAGCGCGACTACAACTGGCCCACCTTCATCGACGCCACCACCGGCAAGAACCGCCCCGAGCGCATCATCAAATCGGTCGAACAGGTCAACGGCGCCCTCGTCCTCTACCAGGCCGTCCAGTCGCTCGACGAAGACGTGCTGCGCAAGGTCAAGCGCCAGACGATCAAGCTCGACGCCTACAAGGCGCTCGAGGTCCATATGCGCGGGCGCGGCCTTAAATCGGTCTCCGACCTGATCCTCGGCCTGCCCGGCGAAAGTCTGCAAACCCATCTCGTGGGCCTGGCCACGCTGCTCGACAGCAACATCGACCAGATGCACAACTTCCAGGCGATGATGCTGAAGGGCTCGGAGATGGAGAGGCTCGACAGCCGCGAGGAGTTCAGGTTCGACACGCGCTTCCGCGTGTTGCCGCGCAACTTCGGCGCCTATGAAGGACAGCGCGTGTTCGACACCGAAGAGATCGTGATCGCCACCGATACCCTGCCGTTCGAGGACTACATCACCAGCCGCAAATACCACCTGGTCAGCAGCGTGTTCTGGAACGACGGCTGGTTCAGCCACGTCGTCGCCTTCTGCCGCGCCCTCGGCATCAAGAACTCCGACTGGTGGCTGGCCATGCTGCCGGCGCTGGAAGACGGCGGCCCGGAAGTGCGCGGCCTGCTGGACCAGTTCGTCGGCGAAACCAAGGCCGAGCTGTTCGACTCCAAGGAGGAATGCATCGCCTTCTACGCCCGCGACGAGAACTACGAAAAACTCGGCCGCGGCGAAATCGGCGACAACCTGATGTACCGCTACCGCGCCATCGCCTCGTTCTTCATCTGGAACGCCATCTGCTCCTCGGCCATGTCGGCCACCCGCGCTCTGCTCGAATCCCGCGGCCTCATCGCCGAAATCCCCGACTTCGACCGCTTCTGGCAGGATTTCACCACCTTCGTGCGCCTGTCCCACGCCACCGGCGACACCGAGGCGAAAATCCTCGCCCCCACCGCCGCCATGCTGAACTACGACATCGCCGCCTGGCTGGCCTCCGGCAACCTCACCGACCCCAGCGCCTACCGCCTGCACGAACCCACCCAATTCGTCTTCAAACTCAGCGCCGACGGCGAAGACGAACTGTCCAAAGCCCTGATCGTCTGGACCACCCATATCCGCGGCCTGTCCAAACTGGTCACCCGCGTCCGCACGGAATCCCAGGTCCGCCAATGCCGCCGCACCAACCTGGTCCTCCCGATGACCGGCAACAGCATCGCCGCCGAGTAACGGCCGAGTGGATAAAAGTTTTTGC
>JANXSA010000313.1 GCA_025352915.1 Rhodospirillales bacterium
TCGTTGTGGCCGGTGACGAGGTGGCCTGGGGGCGCGGGTTCGGGCCGGGTCATGTTGGAGCCGGGCCGGAACCAGGTTTCCGCCACCGGACGATCATCGGTGCCGATGTCGCGCGCGCCGACGGTAAGCAGGACCTTGCCGGGTTCGGGGCGGGACTGGACATAGGCCCAGACCTCGATGGCCGAGAGCAGGCCGCCGCCCTGGGCCGCTTCGGGGGTGCGGTCGGTGATTTCGCTGAAGAAACGGCGATAGCGCACGGAATCATGGGTGATGTAGCAGCCGCTGCGGGTGATGATGCGGGTGGGCGATTTGAGGCCGGCATGGCTGAAGCGGGCGAGCACCATGTCGTAAAAGGCCGAGCCGCCGGCGGTGAGGATCACTTCGCCGGGGGAAAACAGGTCTTCGGCTTCGCAGGCCTGGGCGAGTTGCACGAGCATGTCCAGGAAGGTCCGAACTTGCGTTTCCGCGGCGGTGCGGTCGGCCGGGGTGAGGCCCTCGAAGCCCTCGACGCCGCGCAGGGCGAGGTATGGGGCGGCGGCCTTCACCGTGCGAGCGACGCGCAGGCCGGTTGCGATGTCCCGCACGCCGGTGCGCCCGCCCTGCCAACCGCCTTCGAGGAAGACTTGCAGCGGCCGGCCGATATTGGCCTCGCTTGTGGCGGCGGCGAGTTGGGCGACGTTGGCTTCGGAATCGACGATGCAATAGAAGTCGAGCGTGGGGTCACGCTTCAGCTCGTCCAGCACGTAGCGGATCATCTGTTTGCCGACGAGCTGATTGGCCAGGATGATCCGGGAAAAGCCGAAATCGCGGGCAACGGCGATCTGCTGCGCCGTGGCGACCGTGATCGCCCAGGCGCCGTCCTCGATCTGCTGGCCGAACAGTTGCGGCGCCATGGTGGTCTTGCCGTGCGGGGCGATCACCGCGCCGGAGCGGGCGACGAAATCGCGCATCCAGGCCGAGTTGTGCTCCATCGCCGATTTCTTCAGCACGGCGAGTGGCATCGGCAGGTCTTCGCGCAGGACGTTCCAACCCTTGGCGGCGATCTCGGACATCGGGAAGGGGGCGATGCCGCCGGGCATGCCCTTGGTCTTGTGGTCCAGCACGTAGTGGCCGACCGATTGCATGAAGCCGTCCATGGTTTCCTCCTTATCCAGTATGGTGGTTGTGGCACCGAGGGTAGGTTTTACAAAGAGGCAGAGCGGCCTGTTGCACAGGCTTGCCATATACGATACGATTTGGTATATAAATTAGGTCACTGCAAAAATAGAAACAATGATCGCCAGTCGCCGCTCTATTTTGTTCGCGCAAATTCCTGCCATTTCGATGTTTTCGTGGTGCGCCGCACATGCGCAAGAAAATTCTGAATGGACATCCACCCAATTGCTTGGCGGGCAAAAAGCACCTGAGAGTATAGGGGACTTACGTGCGCGGCTACTTTCTCGTGCTGAGCAGGAAAAAATTAGCTTGATTTGGATTCCAGATTCCTGGCGATCGGGGACATCAAGCCTCCGAGCCAATGGCCTCTCGGCAGCAAGCGAAGGTTCGCCATGGCGTCAGACAGGACACGGGAAAGACGGGCCGTTTGGATACGAAAGGCAGTTCACCCGTTCTCACTAGCCTCAGCTATATCGAGACGCCAACCGTCGGCCGATTTCGTCAGCGTGCGCATCCGTCAGCGACACCGGGTTGAAGGTCAGCATACCCTCGTCCCGCCGGCCGAGCCCACAATGGATGGCCGGGCTGCCGGCGGCGAGGGTGCGGGCCAGCGCCATCGCGGCGTCGAGATCGGTGGTCTTGACGTTGAGGATCGGGATCGCACCGCCCTCGATCGAAATGCCCGCGCCGCCGGCTAGTGTGGCGATGCGTTGCAGCCGTGCGAGCCAGGTGTTGCGCCGGGCCGCCTCGTCCGCGCCGGCAAAGCGCGCCAACGCAACGCACAGCCCGGCGATCTCCTCCTTGCCCACCTTGCACGACCGCCCGATGCCATGGTGCGGCAGCCCGCGCATCTGCCGCAGCGGGGCGAATTCGGCGGGCGGGGACCAGGCGTCCTCATAGATATCGAGGTCGAGCATCTGCAACAGGGCGCTGGCGATGAGGTCGGCGCGGCCGGCGAGGATGCCGCTGGATTGCGGGCCGCCGATCGCCTTGCCACCCGAAAAACACACGAGATCGGCACCCTCGTCGAGAAAGCGGTGCAGGTTGGCGGCGGGCGGTAGCTGGCCGGCGGCATCGACCAGGACCGGCAGGCGGTGCTCCCTGGCCATGGCGGCGATCTCGCGCAGGGAGGGCTTGGATTGCGCGCCGGCGAGGTAATAGATGCCCGCGGTGTTCTTGGTGATCGCCGCTTCGAGTTCCCAGGGTGCTGCGTCGCGCACGCCGGGGCCGGAATAGCGGTCCGGGATGCCGATCTCGATGATGCGGGCGCCGGCGACCATCAGCGCCTTGTCGTACATGTTGCGCTGGCTGCGCACCATCAGGAACTCGCGCCGCCCGTCCGATACCTCCGGCAGCGCGTTCATGCGGGCGGGGTCGAGCCCGGCGAGGATGGCGGCGGTGCCGAGCAACACGGCAGCGGACGCGCCCGAGGTGACGATGCCAGCCTCCGCGCCGGTGGCCTCGCGGATAATGCGGCTGGCCGCCGCCTGAAGCTGCACCATGTCAACGCAGGCCAGCGACGCCTGCCGCATCGCCTCGGCCACCTCGGGCGCCATCAGCCCGCCGGACAAGCGCGTGACGGTGCCGCAAGCGTTGATGATCTCGGGCACCCCGAGTTCCGCATAGATGCTCATCGTGTCGCTCCTCAAGCCGCCCGCGCCAACGCCTGCCCGCGCACCAGGTCGGCGCATTTCTCGCCGATCATGATGCACGCCGCATTGGTGTTGCCGCTGACCATCGTCGGCATCACCGCGGCATCAGCCACCCGCAATCCGGCGATCCCGTGCACGCGCAACTGGTCGTCCACCACCGCCATGGCATCCCGCCCCATCTTCGCCGTGCCGATCGGATGGAAAATCGTGCCGCCATAGGTGCGGGCGTATTCCATCATCTCGGCATCGCTCTGCACCGCGTCCCCCGGCAGGTATTCGCTGTCGATGAACGCGCGCATCGCCGGCTGGGCGGCAATCCGACGTCCGAGTTTCAGCCCGTCGAGCAACACGGTGCGGTCGATCTCCGCCGACAGATAGTTCGGATGGATCGCCGGTGCCGCCATCGGGTCGGCGGATTTGAGCAGAATCTCCCCCCGGCTCTCCGGCCGCAACTGGCAGACATTCTGCGAAAACCCCGAGAATTTGTGCAGCCCCTCGCCCGGCCGGTCGGCGGAGAAGCCGATGAAGTGGAACTGGATGTCCGGCGCCTCCAGCTCCGGCCGGCTGCGCGTGAAAATCCCCACCTGCCCAGCGCTGGCGGTCAGCGGTCCCGTGCGGAACAGCGCGTACTGAATGCCCATGATCGCCATCCGCACGGGCGACATCATGATGTCGTTCACCGTGATCGCCTCGGTGCATTTATAGACGAAGCGCACCTGGTAATGGTCCTGCAGGTTCTGCCCCACCCCCGGCAGATCATGCGCCACCTCGATGCCGCGATCGGCCAGATGCGCCCCCGGCCCGATGCCGGACAGCATCAGCAATTGCGGCGAGTTGATCGCGCCCCCGCATAAAATCACTTCCCGGGTCGCTCGCACCGTATGGCTGGCACCACCCTGGCGATACGACACCCCCACGGCGCGCTTGCCGGCCATCAGCACCCGCTCGGCCTGGGCATGGGTGATCACCCGCAAATTCGTCCGCTTCATCGCCGGCTTGAGAAACGCCCGGTGCGCCGACCAGCGCCGCCCGTTCTTCATGGTGTTCTGGTAGTAGCCGACGCCCTCCTGCTCCGCACCGTTATAGTCCTCGTTGCGCCGAATCCCGACCGCCTCGGCCGACGCCACATACGCCTCCGACAGCCGCGAGCGCGCCGCGAAATCAATCACGCTCAGCGGCCCGTCGCGCCCGCGCAGGGCATCGTCCCCTGCCCCCACCCGCCCCTCGCTGCGCTTGAAATACGGCAGCA
>JANXSA010000326.1 GCA_025352915.1 Rhodospirillales bacterium
CGCCCATCGGGTGGATGGTGGGCACGTCGGCGGGGCTGAGGATGACGACTTTGGCGCCGAGGCCGCGCATGGGGAAGTGTTCGACCGGGGAGCCGAGGATCGAGGACGGCGCCCAGGTGTGGAAGATTGACCAGCCGCCCTTGTCGACCGGCTCGCGGTTGGCACGGCGGGCGACCAGGGTGGCCCAGTCCATGGCGGCGAATTCGACGTTCATGCCGAGGCGTTTGAGCAGATCGGCGGAGACTTCGCCCATCGGGTGGATGGTGGGCACGTCGGCGGGGCTGAGGATGACGACTTTGGCGCCGTCGTAGCCGGCGGCTTTCAGCGCGGCGCGCGCGGCGTTTAGATCGGCGGGCATGTGCTGGAGCGCGGTGTCGCGGCCGTGCGGGGTGCCGCAGGGGAACATTGAGCGGCAGTTATTGTACGAGGTTGGATCGCCGCCGGTGAGGGCCTGCATGTAGTCCTGTTGGTTGACCGCCAGCATGATGGCGCGGCGGATGGCGGGGTTGTTGAACGGCGCGTGCAGGTGGTTGAAGCGCAGGATGCCGTTGAAGCCGGTGGGGTTGGCGTTGCCGATGGTGATTTGCGGGTGGGCGCGCAGGCTGGGGACCAGGTCGGGCTGGACCTGTTCGTACCAGTCGATTTCGCCGGAGCGCAGGGCGGCGGCGGCGGTGGCCTGTTCGGGCATGGCCTGCCATTCCAGGCGTTCGAAATGGGCGATCTTGGCGCCGGAGGTCCAGTCGGCGGGGCCGCTGGCGGGGATGTAGTCTTTGTTGCGGATATAGACGGCGCGCTGGCCGGGGATGAACTCGTCCTTGATGAAGCGGTACGGGCCGCTGCCGATGGATTCGGTGATCTGGGTGAAGGGGTCGGTCTTGGCCAGGTGCTCGGGGATGATGAAGGGGATCGAGGCGCTGCCGCGGGCGATGGCTTCGAGGAAGATGGGGATGGGCTGGGTGAGCTTGATGCGCAGGGTGCGGTCATCGGCGACGCCCCAGTCGGCGACGAATTTTGCGACGGTTTGGCAGAAGGTTTCGCGGCCGGCCCAGCGCTTGAGGCTTTGGATGGCGTCCTGGGCGCGGACGGGTTCGCCGTTGTGGAATTTGAGGCCGTCGCGGAGCTTGATGACGTAAGTGCGCCCCTGGTCTTCGACGGTGTGGCCCTCGGCCATTTGCGGGGTGATTTCGCGCTTGCCGGTGAAGCCGAAGAGGGTGTCGTACGCCGCGTAGCCGTGGTTGGTGGTGACCAGCGAGGTGTTGAAGACCGTGTCGATCGAGGACAGGGCGGTCAGGGGGGCGACGCGGAGGGTTTTCTCGCGCGCGGATTGGGCGCGGACGGCGGGTGCGCCGAGGCTGGCGGTGGCGCCAATTGCAGCTGCGCTGCGCAAGAAGTTGCGTCGTTTCATGTATCAGTCCCCCGGTGGCGTTTGCCGGCACTCGCGGCGCCGTTGGGGAAATGTTGATGGGATTCGCGGTATTCGGCAAGGTCCAAACGGATGTGCGGGCGCCGCCGGCGCGGGCGCGGCGTCAGGCAGGCAAAGGTCAGATATCCATCAGCGGGGTGTCAGGCCTGCCGGCCTTTTCCAGCGCCGAGTTGAGTTCCGCACCGAGCAGGACGACGTAAGCGGAGACCCAGAACCACAACATGATGGCGGCGACGGCGGCCAGGGGGCCGTAGACGGCATCGAAGCTGGCGAGTTCGGTGGCGTAGAGGGTGAAGAGGATGCTGGAGACGAGCCAGAGGATGGTGGCGAGGATGACGCCGGGGAGGACGCGGCGGCGGTAGCCGAGGGGACGCGAAGCACGGGGCGCGCGGGAGGGGCCGGCGGCGTAGAGGAACGTCAGTAGGGCGAAGACGAAAAGGATCATCAGCAGAATGCCGAGCCAGTGGACCAGTTCGGCGGTGTTCGAGGGCAGGTTGAGGAGGTCGATGACCCTGGGTAGGGCCACCAGCACGGCGACGGTGAGGATGGCGCTGAGGATCGAGGCGGCGGTCATGCCGATGGAGAGGATCTGGAAGCCGAGGATGCTGCGGCGGTCTTCTTCGTCGTAGGCGAGATTAAGTGCTGCGATCATCGATTTGGTGCCGGTGGCGGCGGACCAGAGGGCGATGGCGGCGCTGAGGCCAAGGCTCCAGCCCAGGGTAGCGCGGGGGCGGCCGACAAGGGTTTGGACCTGGCGTTCGATGAGGGTGTAGGCGTCCGGCGGGAGGAGGCCTTCGAGCAGTTCCATCTGGCCGGAGACGCTGCTGGGGTCGAAGAGCAGGCCGTAGATCGAGACCAGCATCGACAGGGCGGGGAAGAGGGCCAGGGTGGCGTAAAAGGCGCAGCCGGCGGCGACGAGGCCGGTGCGATGGCTTTGGATGCGCCAGAAGGTGCGCACGATGGCGGCCCACCAGCCGGTGCCCCTTGGTGCTTCTTCGACGTGTTCGTGAAAAACGTTTTCGGTCAACGGGTTTTCCGATGCGGGCTGTCGGTGTGCATCGATCATATGCTGCCATGCAGCACCAGCGGGTAGGGGTCGGAAGAAATCACTTGCGCGTGGGGGGTGGGGGTCCTATTTGCCCCCTACGCAGCAACGCACGTGCCTCTGGCCCGGCTTGTTCAACTCTTCCCGCCGGTGTTGCCGGTTTGGGCATGTGATGAACTCCCTAGGGTTACGTAACGACGTCAAGCGTTCTGGCACTCCGGGTCCCGACGCAGGGTTTTGCGCACGGGCCAATCCGTCTGGTCGCTGGTTCGTTCGACCGTTTTGTAACCTACGCTCATCGCCTTGAAAGGTGAGCGTCTACTGGGGGTACCGCGCGATGAACATGAAAATCGCCCGATTCCTGGCTGACCATCAGCCGGCAACGCCGTGCTTGGTGCTGGATGTCGATCGTGTGGAGAGCAATTTCCGCAGGATACGCGACGCCCTGCCCTTGGCGCAGATCTACTATGCGGTGAAGGCCAATCCGGCGCCGCAGATTCTGGACCGGCTGGTGAAGCTGGACAGCCGGTTCGATGCGGCGGGGATCGAGGAGATCGATGCCTGTATTGCCGCGGGGGCTGCGCCTGGTGCGATCAGCTTTGGCAATACGATCAAGAAGGTTTCCGCCATTCGGCGCGCGCATGCGGCTGGGGTTGGGATGTTTGCGTTCGATTCCGATGAGGAGTTGGAGAAGCTGGCGGTGCATGCGCCGGGGGCGCGGGTTTATTGCCGGATTCTGGTGGAGAATGAGGGGGCGGACTGGCCGCTGTCGCGCAAGTTTGGGACCACGGTGGCGCATGCGCGGGCGCTGATGTTGCGGGCGGAGGGGCTGGGGCTCGATCCGTTCGGGTTGTCGTTCCATGTTGGCAGCCAGCAGACCTCGACCGGCAGCTATGAGGCGGCGATTGCCAAGGTGGCGATGCTGTTCACCGATTTGCGCGATGCCGGGGTGAATTTGCGGATGGTCAATCTGGGCGGCGGGTTTCCGGTGCGGTATCGTGACGAGGTGCCGGGGATCGATGCGTTCGCGGATGCGATCATGGGCGCGATGGTGGAGCATTTCGGCAATGCGCTGCCGGATATGCTGATCGAGCCTGGGCGGTCGGTTGTTGGCGATGCCGGGGTGGTGTCGGCCGAGGTGGTATTGGTGTCGCGCAAGGGGGATGATCCCGTGCGGTGGGTTTACCTCGATATCGGGCGGTTTGGCGGGTTGGCGGAGACGGAGGGCGAGTCGATCAAGTACCAGTTCTCGACCGCGCATGATGGCGGGCCTGTTGGGCCGGTGGCGATTGCCGGGCCGACCTGTGATGGCGCGGACATCATGTATGAGAAGAGCAACTATCGGCTGCCGCTGGCGCTGACCCATGGTGATCGAGTGGAACTGTTGGCGACTGGGGCGTATGTGACGACCTATGCCAGCCAGCGGTTTAACGGGTTTGCGCCGTTGGCCGAGCATTATATCTGAGTTTTGCTTATGGCGTTGCTGAAGGCCGGCCGGGTGGTTGCATCCGGCCGGCTTGTTTCTGGCCCGAAGGCGGACGCGGATTTCCTCGCTTTGGCGATGCACGGCCGTTAGGCTTGGCTGTCCGGGACCACCGGCGCCGAAGCAACGGGGGATGACATGCAGCCCATCGACGACGTGCGCGCGATCTCGCGGATTGCCTATGGCTTTGCCGCGTCCAAGGCGCTGTTTGTGGCGTTGGAGCATAATATTTTTGGCCGGCTGGATGCGGGAGCGTTGACGGTGGAGGCGCTATCGGGGACATGCGGTGTGGCGCCGGTGCCGTTGCGCACATTACTGGTGACGCTGGTTTCGCTCGGGTTGCTGGTGCGTGTGGGCGAGGGCTATGGCAACGGGCCGGGCAGCGCCCGCTACCTGGTGCCGGGGAAGCCGGCGTATTTCGGCGATTACTATCGACTGCAGATCAACCGGCAGCTCTATCCGGCGATGGCGCGGTTGGAGGCGGGGTTGGCGGGCGATCCGGCAGGGTTGCTGTTTGGCGGCGAAGAAGGGTTGATGGCGGACCCGGCCCAGGCGGCGGTGTTTTCTGAGGCACAGCATGCCGGTTCGATGGGGCCGGCGGTGATGTTGGCGCGCGGGTTCGATCTCGGCGGGCGGCGGCGGATGCTGGATGTGGCCGGTGGGACCGGGGCGTTCAGCATTGCGTTGTGTCGGCGCAATCCGGAACTTTCCTCGACCATTCTCGATTTTCCCAATGTGGTGGCAGTGGCGCGCCCGTATGTCGAGGCGGCGGGGATGGCGGGGCGGATTGGATTCCTGGGTGGAAACGCGCTGGAGGTGGACTGGCCGGGGGCGCAGGACGTGGTGTTGATGTCCTATCTGCTGAGCGCGGTGCCGGCGGCGGCGATCGATGTGCTGTTTGCGCGTGCGGCCGCGGCGCTCGCGCCCGGCGGCGTGTTGCTGGTGCATGATTTCATGCTGGACGATGGCGGCGATGGGCCGGACCTCGCCGCGCAATGGTTCCTGATCAATCTCGCGCTCAGCCCGCATGGGGCCGCGTTCAGTGCGGCGGACCTGGCCCCGCGGCTGGCGGCGGCGGGGCTGCGGGTACGGGAGGCGCGGGACCATATCCATGACATCACACGGCTGGTTGTGGTCGAGCACGCCGGGTAGCGGGCGCACCGGGTGGCAGGACTGGTGGCGCGCTGGTAGATTGCTGGCGTCACCATGACCGCGAGGACCGCCCGATGATTGATGCGACCATGCCCACCCTGCCGAAGGGCAAAGGGCTTGCGGCTTCGGGCGGGGCCTTGGCCGGGCTGCGGGTGATCGACCTGACGCGGGTGTTGGGGGGGCCATATTGCACGATGATCCTGTCCGACCACGGCGCCGATGTGATCAAGATCGAGCCGCCGCAGGGGGATGAGGTTCGGGATTGGGGGCCGCCGTTTTTGGGTGAGGATGCCAGCTATTTTATTGGGGTGAATCGGAACAAGCGGTCGATTGCGCTGGATGTTTCCAAGCCGGCGGGGCGCGCGATCCTGTTGCGGATGCTTGAGACGGCGGATGTGCTGGTGGAGAATTTCAAGCCGGGGGGGATGGAGAAATGGGGGTTGGGGTATGAGCGCGACCTGGCGCCGAAGTTTCCGCGGCTGATACATTGCCGGGTGTCGGGCTTTGGCGGGCATGGGCCGCTGGGCGGGTTGCCGGGGTATGACGCCATTTTGCAGGCGATGACCGGGTTGATGAGCATCAATGGCGATCCGACGACCGGGCCGATGCGGATGGGGACGCCGATCGTGGATTTGGCGACCGGGTTGTATTCGGTGATCGCGATCACGATGGCGTTGCATGAGCGCAATGCTTCGGGGCTGGGGCAGTATCTCGACATGACGCTGCATGATTGCGGGATGGCGTTGCTGCATCCGCAGGCGGCGAATTTCTTTCTCAATGGCAAGCGGCCGATGCCGATGGGGAATCCGCATCCGAACCTGGCGCCTTATGAGAAGTATCAGACGCGGACTTGTGAGATTTTCATTGCGTCCGGGAATGACGGGCAGTTCCGGAAGATGTGTGAGGCGCTGGGGCGGCCGGAAATGGGCAGCGATCCGCGCTTTGTGAAGAACGCGGATCGGTTGGCTAATCGGCCGGCGATGATCGAATTGTTCCAGGCGGCGTTGGCGGAGACGGATGGGCATGAGCTGTGTTTGCGGCTGTTGAATATGGGGCTGCCGGCGGGGCCGGTGCTGGCGGTGGATGAGTCGATGGCGGCGGCGCATACCGAGGCGCGGGCGATGGTCACGGAGCTGGACGGGTATCGCGGGCTGGGGACGCCGATCAAGATGTCGCGGACGCCGGGGGGGACGCGGGCGGTGCCGCCTCGCTTTGGGCAGCATGGGGAGGAGGTGTTGGCGCAGTTCGGGTACAGCGCCGACGAAATCGCCGCGTTGAAGGCGGATGGGGTGCTGTATAGTGAGCGAAAGCGGTAAGGAAAGTGTTCTTTTTTGAAAAAAGAACCAAAAAACTTTTATCCATTTAGAATCGTCCTAAATAGATAAAAGTCTTTTTGCTTTTTTTTTCAGAAAAAGAAGATTCTTCCTTACTTGGCTAGCGCGGCGCAACTCGCTGCCAGCCAGATGCGGTCTTCGCCGGACAGATGCGGACCGACGATGGATTCGACGCGGGCGTGATAGGTGTCGAGCCAGTCGGCTTCGGCGCGGGTGAGCAGGGATTGGTCGATCAGGCGGCGGTCGAAGGGGGCCCAGGTGAGGGTTTCGAAGCGCAGGAAGGGCTTCGCGGAACCGGGGAAGTCGGCGTCGGTGGCGAGGAGGAGGTTTTCCAGGCGGATGCCGTAATGCCCGGGCAGATAATAGCCGGGTTCGTTGGAGAGGATCATGCCGGCTTCGATGGGGATCGCGCGGGCGGCGCGGGAGATGCTGACGGGGCCTTCGTGGACGGACAGGTAGCTGCCGACGCCGTGGCCGGTGCCGTGGTCGTAGTCCAGGCCGGCTTGCCAGAGGGCGGCGCGGGCGAAGGCGTCGATGTGGGGGCCGCAGACGCCTTTTGGGAAGGTTAGGGTGGCCAGGGCGATGTGGCCCTTGAGGACGCGGGTGACGCGGGCGCGGAGTTCGGCGGGGGGCGTGCCTGGGCCGGTCCAGATGGTGCGGGTGATGTCGGTGGTGCCGTCGGAGTATTGCGCGCCCGAATCGATTAGATAGACCTCGTTGGGCTGGATGGCGCGGTTGGTCTCGGCGCTGACGCGGTAATGGATGATGGCGCCGTTGGGGCCGCTGCCGGAGATGGCGGGGAAGCTTTCGCCGCGGAAGTTTTCCACTTCACTGCGGAAGGCGATGAGTTTTTCGGCGGCGGACATCTCGGTTTGGTGGCCGGCGGCGGAGTCTATCCAGTGCAGGAAGCGGCAGACGGCGACGGCGTCGCGGGCGTGGGCGTTGCGGGAACCCTGGCGCTCGACTTCGTTCTTGCGGGCCTTGGGCAGGATGCAGGGGTCCATGCCGGGGACAATTTCGGCGCCGGCTTCGCGGAGTTTCTGGGCGAACCAGGCGGGGGAGCCGGTGGGGTCGACGCGGACACGCTTTCCCTTGAGGCGGGTGAGGGCGCTGGGGAGGGCGGCGCGGTCCTGGACCGAGACGGCGTTGCCGATCCAGGCGCGGGTTTGCGGCGGGACTTTCTCGGGGGCCATGAAGAGTTCGCAGCCGGCATCGGCGTGGATCAGCAGGAAGCCGAGGGCGAAGGGGGTGAAGGGGACGTCGTCGCCGCGGATGTTGAGCAGCCAGGCGATCGAGGCGGGGTCGGTGACGACGGCGGCGTCCTGTTTTTCGGCGACGAGGGTGGCGGCGATCTGTTCGCGCTTTTTTGCCGAGTCCAGGCCGGCATGGGCGATGGCGTGCGGGAGGGCGGGTTGCATCGGGGGGGCGGGCCGGTCGGCCCAGATGGTGTCGATTGGGTTGGTTTCGACGGCGACCAAAGTGAGTTTTTTTTCGGCCAGGCGCTGGATGGCGTCTTCGCTGAACAGGAAGGGGTCGTAGCCGATGCGGGCGCCCGCGGCGCTGTGCTGGGCGAGCCAGTCGGCGAGGGGTTCGTCGGTGATGTGGCGGCGTTCCCACAAAGCGGGGTCGGTCTGTTCGGCCAGTTGCAGGACGTAGCGGCCGTCAGTGAAGGCGGCGGCCTTGTCAGCGAGGACGGCGGCGAGGCCGGCGCTGCCGGAGAAGCCGGTGAGCCAGCGCAGGCGGTCGGCGCGGGCGGGGACATACTCGCCGAGGTGTTCGTCGGCGCGGGGGATGAGGAAACCTGCCAGGTTTTGACGGGTGAGTTCGGCACGCAGGGCGGCGAGCTTTTCGGCGGGGCTGGGCTGGGGCATTCGATCGGACCTCACGGCAGGGTTGTCAATTACTCATGGCTCGTTAACGTGTTATGCGTTCAGCGCGGATCTGGGGCGGCTCACTCGACAGTTCACCTAACGCGACGAAATCCCTATGTTGCGCTGCACAATGATCGCGTGGCGGAAGGCGACAGGCCGGATGCCCACCACGATCACCTGACCCCAAGGACTATCACCATGACGACCCATGTCAGCAAGGAACAGCTGGGCCTGATGATGCCTGGCACGATGGATCACTATTTCCAGGACGAGCCGGAATACCTGGAGGCACCGCGCCCGGGGCTGTTGGCGAAGGCTGCGGCCGGGATTGGCGCCTGGATTTCGCGCCGTGCGGCGATCGAGGAAGTGGCGGCGCTGTCCGACGCGCAACTGGCCGATATCGGCATCAGCCGCTGCGATGCGCCGATGGTGTTCGACCGCCGCTTCGCGGCCCAGCGCGAGCAGGATCGCATCGTGGCGATGTTGCAGACCGGGCGCGTTGCCGGGATGTGAGTGCGCGGGCTGGGCCGGTCCTTGGGGCCGGTCTAGCCCAGCTTGCAGTAAGGAAGATTCTTCTTTTTGTGAACAAAAAGAAGCAAAAAAACTTTACCCGCTGGCGCCGGCCGAAATGATCGACCGTGGGGTGGATAGCGTGGGTCCTTCGCTCCGCTCAGGATGACGTCTTTTTTTAATGGATGAAGTTTTTTTGCTTCTTTTTGTTCACAAAAAGAAGACTTCACTTTCTTCGTCTTAGCACCAGTGTGGCCCAGCCGCGGTTTGGGGCGTCGCTGATGCCGCCGGGTTCGATCAGGATTTTCTCCAGGACCAGGCCTTGGGCGCGGTGTGCCTGGAGCACCCAGCGCACCTGGGTGGTGAGCAGGCCGGCGAGGATGGCGGTGCCGCCAGGGGCCAGATGGCGCGCGAGGTGGCGGGCCATTTGGGTCAGCGGGCGGGCGAGGATGTTGGCGAAGACGAGATCGTAAGGGGCGTGGCGTTCGAGCACGGGGGCGGTCCAGCCATCGGCTCGCAGCGCGCGCAGTTGGTTGCCGAGGCGGTTGCGGCGGGCGTTTTCGCGGGTGACGCGGACGGACCAGGGGTCGATGTCGGTGGCCAGGACGGGGCGGCGCAGCAGTTTAGCGGCGGCCATGGCCAGGATGCCGGAGCCGGTGCCGAGGTCTAGGATGCGGCGGGGTTTGCGGTAGGCGACCTGTTCCAGGGCGCGCAGGCAGCCTCGGGTTGAGCCGTGTTCGCCGGAGCCGAAGGCGATGCCGGCGTCCAGCGTGACGACCAGGCGGCCGGGGGTGGGGGCGTCGGTGAGGTGGGTGCCGCGGACGGCGAAGCGGCGGCCGACCAGTTGTTCGGGGAAGGCTTCGTGGGTACGGGCGAGCCAGCCGTCGGCTTCGGTGTGGGCGCGCATGGGTTGCGCGGTGAAGCCGGTGAGCATGGCGGCGATGGCCAGGGCGCCGGTGAGTTCGGGTTCGCCGGCGCCTTGGTCCTTGACGCCTTCGAGGGTCCATAGGCCGGTGGCTTCGTCGAGGAAGAAGCCGACGGTGCCGCAGGAGACGCCGAGTGCGGATTCGTAGGCTTCCAGCGCGTCTTCGGGGACGATGATGCTGACGGTTTCCAGTTGGGTGGCGTGGCGGATTTTCATTTGGCGCGCTCTACAAATCGGTCCAGGACGCGCTTGTCGCCGGCGTGGTCGAAGGCGATGTCGAGCTTGTCGTCCTCGGCGCGGGTGACGGTTCCGGTGCCGAATTTCTGGTGGAAAACGCGGGTGCCGACCGGGATTTTCTCGCCGCGTTCGGGGCGAGTGGGCTGTTCCCAGGCCTCGATCACGCGCGGGCGGCGGGCGGTGAGGGGGAAGGCGGAGGAGAAGATTGGCGGAGCGGCGAGGCGGCGGTCGCGTTCGAGGGCGGCGGAGCCGGTGCGTTGGACGTGTTCTTCGGGCAGTTCGTCGAGGAAGCGGCTGGGGATGCTGCTTTGCCAGTTGGCGTAGAGGCGGCGGTTGGCGGCGTGGCTGACGATGGCAAGGCGGCGGGCGCGGGTGAGGCCTACGTAGGCCAGGCGGCGTTCTTCCTCGAGGCCCTTGGCGCCGGAT
>JANXSA010000701.1 GCA_025352915.1 Rhodospirillales bacterium
CGGAAGGCGCCCTGGGTCTCGGCACCGCCGGTGATCGGCACCGCCTCGCTGCCGCCATAGATCTGGCCGATGGCGCCCGGCAGCGCCGGCATGCGCGCGCGCACCACCCCGTCGGCACCGACCACCAGCATCACCGCCTCGCCGATGTCCAGCGCCTCGGCGAAGCGCACCAGTTCCTCGGCGGCGATGGTGGCGACGATGGCACCCTGGCGGGCAGCGTCCGGGCCGGCGATCCGGCGCAGGACATTGACCGTCCAGCGCCCGGTGGCGCGGCTGCGGACGGGCTGGCCGAGCAGGAGGCGGTCCTCGCCGGCGGCACGCAGCCAGGCCAGCTCGCTGTCGGCCAGTTCCACCCGTCCGGCGGCGCCGACGCTGCTGGCGCGCACCACGCCGTCGCGGTCGAGCAGCGCCAGCTGGACCTGGCGCCGGCCCAGCACCGGGCCGCGGCTGAGGGTGACGAGATCGAAGGCGGCGGGATCGCGCAGGTAGCTTTCGCGCAGGAACAACAGGCTCTGGTCGATCGCCTCGAAGCTGCGCTCGAGGTTCTCGGCGAAGCCATAGGCGGTGTTGCGCGCCTTCTGGATGGCGTCAAAACTGGTCTGGCGATACTCGCGCAGCAGATGGACGTAGACACTGCCCCAGGTCAGGCAGATCGCCACGCCGACCAGGATGGCGAACGCATAGGACGCGCGCCATGCCCCACGCCGCCGCGGCGGGGGGGAAGCGTTCGGCGGCGCGGCGGCCTCCTGGCCCGCGCCCTGTCCGGCAGGTATGGCTCCGGCAGGTATGGCTCCGGCGTCAGACACCAGCGTTGCCCCGAAAAACCGTCATGCGTTACGCAACCTTACCCTTCGCACATCGCGCCGGGGCAACGGAACCCCCGCCATGGGGGACCGCAGGGCAAATGCACGCGAGCAGGCTGGTCCCGGATTGCCCTCAACCCGCTTACGGATAAAAGTTTTTGCTTCTTTTTTCAAAAAGAAGTGCTTCCTAAGAGTTCTTTTTTGAAAAAAAGAACCAAAAAACTTTTATCCGTTTGGGCGTGGTTTTAGATTGGGCCGGCGTTGGGGCCTTTGCCGGCGGCGAAGCGGACTGCCTCCTCGGCGGCGCGGAACAGGGCGCGGGCCTTTTGCTGGGTTTCCTCGTATTCCGCGACCGGCTCGGAATCCGCCACCACGCCGGCGCCGGCCTGGACATACATGGTGCCGTCCTTGACGATGGCGGTGCGCAGTCCGATGCAGGTGTCCATCGAGCCGTCCGGGGCGAAATAGCCGATGCAGCCGGCGTAGATGCCGCGCCGCACCGGCTCCAGCTCCTCGATGATCTCCATTGCGCGGACCTTCGGCGCACCCGACAGCGTGCCGGCCGGGAAGCCGCCGATCAGCGCGTCCAGCGCCTCCAACCCCTCGGCGAGCTTGCCCTGGACCTCGGAGGAGATGTGCATGACGTGGCTGAAGCGCTCGATGGTGAAGCTCTCGGTGACCTTGACGCTGCCGATTTCCGACACCCGGCCGACATCGTTGCGGCCGAGATCGAGCAGCATCAAGTGCTCGGCGCGCTCCTTGGGATCGGCCAGCAACTCTGCCTCCAGCTTCTGGTCTTCCTCGTTGGTCGCACCCCGGCGGCGGGTGCCGGCCAGGGGGCGGATCGTCACCGCGCCGTCGCGCAAGCGGACCAGGATTTCCGGCGAGGACCCGACAATGGAGAACCCGCCGAAATCGAGGAAGAACAGGAACGGCGCGGGGTTGATGCGGCGCAGCGCGCGATACAGCGAGAACGGCGGCAGCGCGAACGGGGCGGAGAAGCGCTGGCTGGCGACGATCTGGAAGGCGTCGCCGGCGCGGATGTATTCCTTGCAGGTCTCGACCGCCGCCAGGAAATCCGCGCGGGTGAAGCTCGAATCCGGCTCGGCCATCGGCGGCAGCGCCACCGGCGGCGCCCCCTGCGGCAAGGGCCGTTCGAGCGCCGCCTCGGCCTCGGCCAGCCGCGTCTGCGCGGCCTCCCAGGCCTGGATGGCGGTGACACGGGCGCGCGGATAGACCGGGGCGGCCAGGGTCAGCGTGTCGTTCACATTGTCGAAAATGGCGAACAGCGAGGGCCGCGCCATGATCGCCTCGGGAATGCCGAGATCGTCGCGGTTCTTGTCCGGCAGGGTTTCCATCAGCCGGACCATGTCGTAGCCCAAATAGCCGATCAGCCCGCCGCACATCGGCGGCAGGCCGTCGGGCACCGCCAGCCGGCTTTCGCCGATCAGCGCGCGCAGGCTGTCCAGCGGCGGGCGAGCATCGGGCACGAAGGCATAGGGTGCGGCCCGGGCGTCGCGGTTCAACTCGGCCTTTCCGGCCCGGCAGCGCCAGACCAGGTCAGGGTCGAGTGCTATGATGGTGTAGCGCCCGCGCGAGGCGCCGCCCTCGACCGATTCCAGCAGGAAAGTGTTGGGCTTGCCGTGCGCCAGCTTCAGGAACGCCGCCACCGGGGTTTCCAGGTCCGCCACGCCATTCGACCACAGTAGCCGGCCGCGACCCTGCTCGTAATCGGCGCGGAACTCGGCGAAGCCGGGCGGGGGGGAGGCGTTCATCGATGGTCTCCGAGAAGCGGCAGGGAGGATGTTCTTTTTTGAAAAAAAGAACCAAAAAACTTTTATCCATTAGGGCCGGGTATTGGCGGCAGGCATCGGGCTGAATTCATAAAAGTTTTTTTGCTTCTTTTTCTTCAGAAAAAGAAGACCTTCCTTGCCTTACTCCGGCTGCACGATCCGGTCGACCATCACCTTGTTCACCTGGGGCCTGGCGCGGGCGCGCAGGCCGGCGGTCAGCACCGCCTGGACATCGTCGCCGATCGCGCCGGCCAGCGCCTCGCGGACCTGGCCGTAGCCGATCGGGTCGGCCTCGGGATGGGCCGGCTGGATTTCCGCCAGCACGGCGACCACGAAGCCGGCGGCGGTCTCAACCATGGTGGCCTCGCCGGCCTTGAGCTCGAAGAGCGGGGTCACCAGCTGGAACGGCACCTCGTCGGCCGGCCGGGCGCCGCGGCTGACTTCCGGCAGGCGGCGGACCGGCACGTCGGCGATCACCGCGGCGTCGGCGAGGCTCTGGCCGCCCTGGATCGCCGCCAGCATCTTCGCCGCCGCATCCTCCTGGGTGCGGCGGATCTCCGCCCGGGTCCAGTCCGCCAGCACGCGCTCGGCGACCTCGTCGAACGGGCGCGGGGCGGGCGGCGCGATGTCCTCGACCACGAAGGCGAAGAAGCCCGACAGCACGCCGGGCTTGCGCGGTGTTTCGATCAGCCGGGGCGGTTCGCCGCGGCCGGTCTGGAAGGCGGCCTGGATCAAGGCGGCGCGCAGGTCAGCACTGCCCGGCAGCGGGGCGGCTGCACCCTCGGTGGTCAGGCCGCGCGCATCGAGCGTGCCCTGGACGGCCGTGAGGCCGAGATCGCCGGGCAGCTCGTCCAGCGCCGCGCCGCCGGACAGCAGGTCGTCGACCTTGTTGGCGCGGTCGTAAAGCAAGTCGGCGGCCAGGTCGTTCTGCACCTGGGTCACCAGTTGCGCGCGCACCACTTCGAACGGGCGCACCAGGCCGGGTGTGATCTTGGTGACGCGCAGCACGTGCCAGCCGAGCTGGCTGCGCAGCGGGGCGGCCACCGTGTCCGGGGCGGCGGCGAAGATCGCCTGGGCCAGCTCCGGGGCCGGGATTTCGCTGCGGGTGGCATCGGTCAGCTCGACCGGGGCCGCACCTTCGGCCTTCGCGGCCTCCTGGATGGCGGCCCAGTCGGCGCCGGCGCTCCATTTATCGGCAAGAGCTTTCGCCTTGGCCTCGTCCTGGCTCAGCAGCACTTGCACGCTGCGCTTTTCCGGCTGGTTGAACTCGGCGCTGCGCGCCTGGTAGGCCGTGCGCAGCGCCGCCTCCTCGGGCACGACCCCGGCGGCGAGCTGCTCGGGCGCCAGGATCACCGCCTTGATCCGGCGGTATTCCGGGGTTGAGAACGAGGCGAGATTGTTGTTGTACCAGCGCTGCAACACCGCCGCCTCGGGCGCCTCGGGCGGGGCGACAGCGTCCAAGCGCAGCTCGACCATCTCCGCCACGCGCTTTTCCTGCTGGAACGCATAGACCAGCCGGGTCATCGTCTCCGGGCTCACGGCGCCGGCGCGCGCGGCGGCCATCAATTGGCGCTGGCCGATCTCGATGCGCATCAGGTCGAGGAAGCGCGGCTCGTTGAGGCCGTTGTTGCGCAGCACTTCCTCGAACTGGCGGCGGTTGAACTTGCCGTCCGGGCCGTTGAAGGCGGCGGTCTCCCACACCGCTTGGCGCAGCGCCTCGTTGGGCACCACCAGCCCCATGTCGGACACCGCCGCGGCCAGCGCCACCTGGGTGATCAGCCGCTCCAGCGCCTGGGCCGCCACCCCGCGCTTCATCTCCATGGTCGGCTCGACCTGCCCGCCGAGCATGCGCGTCACCTGCGACAACTGCCGGCGATAGGCGTCGCTGACCTCGTCCATCTCGATCCGCCGATTGCCGACGGTGGCCACGGCCGTGTCGGTCGGGCGGTTGGTGAACACGTCGCCGACGCCCCACAGCACGAACACGCCGATCAGCAGCAGGAAGAAGACCTTCGCCGCCCAGGTGTTGAGGAAGGCGCGGAAGATGGAGATCATCGGTACATCCCGGAATGGCGACACCCCCTGCCCGGCCGCGCCGGATACAGGGTGCCGCGCGCCCTATGCCAGATTGCCCAGTTGTGAGCAAAAGGGGGTGTGAGCAAAAGGCGGGTGTGAGCAAAAGGGGCGCGCGGTGCCTTACTGGCCGCGGCCGGAGATCATGACGTTCAGCGTGCGAACCATGATGGTCATGTCGGACAACAGCCAGCCGCCGAAGGTGGATAGCCGCATGGCATAGGCCGCGTCGAAGCCGACCTTGCGGCGGACATCCTCGACGCTGTTGTCATAGCCTTGCACCACCTGGGTCAGGCCGGTGACGCCCGGGCGCAGGCCGGCGGTGCGGTCGGCGAAGAACGGCACCGCCTGGTCCAGGCGGCGATACATTGCCGGGCGCTCCGGCCGCGGCCCGACCACTGACATGTCGCCCACCAGCACGTTGAGCAGCTGCGGCAACTCGTCCAGCCGAGTCTTGCGGATGAAGGCGCCGACGCGGGTGATGCGCGGGTCGTCCTTGCTGGCCCAGACCGCGCCGGTGATTTTTTCGGCATCGGCGCCCATCGAGCGGAATTTCAGGATCATGAAGAGTTCGGTGCGGTCGGCCAGCATCCGCCCCACCCGCATCTGGCGGTAGATCACCGGCCCCGGGGTGTCGAGCCGGATCGCGAGTGCCACCAGCGGCCAGAGCGGCGCGGTCAGGATGATGCCGATCAGCGCGACAACCAAGTCCATCGCCCGCTTGGCCAGCTTCACGCTGGCCGGGATGTAGTCCACCGCCAGGAACTCCTCGGTGGCCAGCGCCGTGGTGATGCGGGTGCGGTCGGAGATCATCGGTTCCTGTATGTTCGCCGGCTTGGTGTTCATCGGAGGGGCGGTCATTCTCGGCCTTGTGCCAACCGTCATAATGCAATCGCCGTGCCATTGTGTAGAAATGTTACGTCGGGTGATGGGACGCGCGGCGCATGGGTCAGGAGTGGCACAATCGTTGCGATCTCAGTCGGCCGGCAGGAGGCCGTCAGCCCGCCAGCTCTGCAACTTGCGATAGACGGTGGAGGGATTGATCTCCAGCAGCGCGGCGGCGCGCGGCACGTCCTGTCCGGTCTGGCGCAAGGCCGCCAGGATCAGCCGGCGCTCCATCACCGCCAGCGGCACGATCGGCTCGCCGGGCGCCGCGTCGGTTGGCTCGACCGCCGGGCGGACGATGCGCGCGACCGCCACTGGCGCGTCCGGCATCTCGGCGGGCACAAGCTCGGCCATTGGCGCCTTGTCGTCGGCACCGGGGGCGCGGCGGACCGCGCGCGGGATCATGTCCAGCTCCACCCGGTCGCCGTCGTGCAGCACCACGATGTTGCGCACCGCGTTCTGCAACTGGCGCACATTGCCAGGCCAGCCATAGGTAGCCAGGGCGTGCTCGGCCGCGGCACTGAAGCCCTGAAAGCCCCGCCCCTCCTCGCGCGCGAACTGGGTCAGGAAGTGGCGCGCGATCATCAAGACGTCCTCGCCGCGCGCCCGCAGCGGCGGCAATTCGACCGGCACGACGTAAAGCCGGTAATACAGGTCCTCGCGGAACCGCCCGGCCTGGACCTCCAGCATCGGGTCGCGGTTGGTGGCGCAGACAAAGCGGACATCGACCTTTTCCAGCCGCGACGAACCGACCGGCGAGAAGGTGCCGGTCTGCACGAAGCGCAGCAGCTTCACCTGCATTTCCAACGGCATCTCGCCGATTTCGTCAAGGAACAGCGTCCCGCCATCGGCAAGTTTGGCAGCACCCTCGCGATCGGCGCTGGCGCCGGTGAAGGCGCCGCGGATATGGCCGAACACCTCGCTTTCCAGCAGGTCGCGCGGGATGGCGCCGCAGTTCAGTGCCACGAAATTGCGCCCGGCGCGCGGGCTGGCGCGATGCACCGCCTCGGCCGCCAGTTCCTTGCCGGTGCCGCTCTCACCGGTGATGAACACGCTGGCCTTGCTGGCCGAGACGCTCTCGATAGTGCGATAGGCCGCCTGCATCGGGGTGGAGGCGCCGATGAAGCCGAAGAACTGGTCGCGGTCCAGCCGCGCCTTGACGGTGGCGAGCTGGGTGACCAGCGCCCGTTTTTCCAGCGCGTTGGCCAGCGTCACCGACAGCCGCGCCTTGGCATAGGGCTTGACGATGAAATCGACCGCGCCGGCGCGCATCGCCTCGACCGCGGTGTTGATCGAGGCATTGGCGGTGACCACGATCACCGAGGTCTCGATGCCCTCGGCGCGCAGCCGCTGCATCAGCTCGAAGCCGTTATAGTCCGGCAGCTCGATGTCCAGCAGAATGGCGTCGGGCCGCCAGGTGCGCGCCGCCGCCAGCGCGGCGCCGGCGGATTCCACCAGTTCTACCTGATGGCCCAGCCCGGCCAGCAATGCCCGCGCCAGTTGCGCCTGGGTCGGTGTGTCCTCCACCACCAGGACGCGCGCACCTGCCGAACTCCCGGCGTCACTCATGGCGAGGGGTCGAGTTTGGCGAGAAATACCGCGAGATCGTCCAGCGCGCCGGCCGCCAGCGCGTCGATCTCGGACAAGGCCTGGGCCATCGGGACCGCATCGGCCATCGCCTGCCGGCACGCCTGTTCCAGCCGCACCGCACCGACAGCGCCGGCCGCCCCCGCCAGGCCATGGGCCGCGCGGCGGAAGGCGACGATGTCCGCCGCGGCGATGGCCGTGGACAATGCGCCGGTCAGGCGCTGGACATCGGTGCGAAACACCCCGAGCACCAGGCGCAGATCCGCCGGCGTCAGGTCTTCGGCCAGTTGCGCGGCGAATCCCAGATCGCTCATGCTGTTCTTTCGCTCATCCAATGGTTGAGCCCGATGTGGAAATCCACGCCGCTTCCCCCCCCCCGGCGATCTAGAATCGCCCAAGATAGACTCGTCCAATACGGGTTGCCTGCGCAAGGGCGGCAGAAAAAGACCCGGATGGCCATCGGCCACCCAGGTCGCTGAAATGCGGTTCAGACAAAAGCGAGGTCATCCCGCGGGACGAACCCCTTGAAATTCCGTAAAATACGCTACCGGGCCCAGGCAATGCCGGGGATGGAGAAAAACGACCGCCGCGCGCCCCGCTCTTTTACGCCCAACGTCTTGGCCAGGCCGAGATGCCGCAGCATGGCCAGCGGCTGGCCGGAAACCCCGGCCAACGAAAGCCGCCGGCCGCGGGCGGTAAGGCGCTTGAAAAGGAACGACAGGGCGCCAACGCCGGAGCCGTCGATAAACGTCACGTGAGAAAGATCGATCACAACATCCCGTGCCTCGACGGCTGCCAGGGCAACCAGGCTGTCCCGCATGGTGCGGCTCGCCTCGCTGTCCAGGCCGCCCTTGAGGTGCAAACGCACCAGGCCGGGTTCGCTTTGAATACGCTCGAACATTACAATCCTCAATTTCGGCGGCACCGGCGGTCAAGGCTGTCTCGGGCCTGACGGATGCAATGCACGCCCCGTGCCAACGCTGGGGACCGCGCAGAACCCTCTGCGGCCGTGGACGTGACAGATGTTACGAAATTCTTACTGGGTTTTTCTCGCATTTTGCGGGGCAATTTAAGAAAACCATCATCCGCGATGCAATTTGCGATTTCTTAAGGACTTTATCGCGCCGGCGATTCACGCCGCCACTCACGGCTTGACGCGCGGAGCCTGTTCCTCGGGTCCCTGCGGATAAATCCCGATTTCGAGTTCCGCCACGCGGCGCGACCAGGCTTCGAGAACCTGCGCCAATGCCTGGAGATCCGTGCGTTGCAGGTCGTCAAGGTCGTCGTACTCGCCCTGGGCGATGCGAAACGACAGTTCGGCGGCCGCGTCGCGCATCTGCAGGCTGGTAGGCGTCCCGGACAGGCTTTCGAGCACCGCGGCCGAAATCACCATGGCAGTGCCGCCCATCCATCGCGTCGCCCGGCATCGGACACAGGGTGCCTCACGTTTCCTGGTAACCTTTCGAAATTGGCCGCCATCGCAGTGACATATTAAGTCATTAAAAAGACACCGATTGCAACCAGTCAGAACGCGAAAATAACACCACATTTACGTCGCCTCGCGCCACAAAAAAAGCCCGGCAACGCTTCGCAACAAGCGGCCGGGCCCAGAACAGCGGATTCCAGAGCGGGCCGGCCCGCCGAGGCGAACCGGCGCCCGGCGGCTCAGCGTGTTTCGGTATGGAACGTCTTCGCCACCACCTGCCACGCCCCGCCAACCTTGGCCAACGACAGATAATCGGTGAAATAGCGCGGCGGGATCTGGCAATGCACCTTGGCAAACGCCGTGCCCGGCCCCGACCGGTCGATCGTCACCACCCAGTCTTTCCGTTCCAGCCCCTGCGACTTGGCCGAGGCGCGGCTCTTCACCCCCTCCAGCCACTTTTCCCGCGGCAGCACCGCCAGCGACCCATCGGCCGCCACGCTGCGCAGATCGGCGGTCTCATGGAACGCCGCGCCGAGCTTGCCCGCATCGCCTTCGTACAACCCATCGAAATAGGTCTGCAGCACCGCCTCGATCGCCTTGATATCGTCCGACATCGCTCTTCCCCTCATTCCGCGGCGCGCCGTCGCACCGCCTCCCCGCTCTCATACCAGCGCCGCGTCCGCCCGACGAGATGCACCACGCTCAGCATCACCGGCACCTCGATCAAAACCCCCAC
>JANXSA010000346.1 GCA_025352915.1 Rhodospirillales bacterium
CTTGCCTCCCGGGGGCGCGTCTGGCCGCCTGCTGCACGTTGAGCCTGGGCAAAAAATGACAAGAACAACGGGGTCATTCAGAGTCATGAAAGAGAGTGCCAAGGTAGTACCAGAGTAAAAAATGAGGGGATTTATGAGGCCCAGCGCTCGAAATTATTCGCGAGCGCCTCGGTCGTCGCCCCGCGCTCCACATCCATGTCCATCTCGACATACAGCTTGTCGCCATCGATATACGCCCGCCCGAAGCGCTTGGTGCGGTTCCAATCCGCAACCTTCGCCACGGTAATGCCCGACGACCCCTCGAACCCCGACGAGAACTGGATCGAGCCACAGCGCGGCCCCTTGCACTGATAGAAATACACCCCGAACTTCCGCCCGCCCGAGTCGCTGTAGATCAACGGATCGCCATCCTTGTCGGTCGTAATCTCGGTCGCCAGCTTCATTCCGCGCATCACCCCGGCCACTTCCTGCGCGGTCACGCCCCCCGCCGGCAACGGCCCCGCCACCGCGACACCCGCCCACAGCACCGCCGCACCGGCCAGCACCATTTTGCTCAAATCACCCATCGCCACGCTCCATCTCCGCCAGGCGCCGCCGGCCGGCCGCCCTTCGCGTCGCCGAACAGTCTTCGCCTGATCGCCGCGCGCCGCAACCGCCAGCCGCGCCGCAACCGCCAGCCGCGCCGCACCTGCCGCCATCCCGGCGGCCCATTGCCAGGCGAAACGCCCGCTGACGACATCCCGGCGTTCCATGCTTGGAATTATGGACCGATCCGCTAAACCTGTCCCCCTCTGGAGAAACCAGCATGCCCGCATACCGCTCCCGCACCACCACCCACGGCCGCAACATGGCCGGCGCCCGCGGCCTCTGGCGCGCCACCGGCATGAAGGACGGCGATTTCGGCAAGCCCATCATCGCCATCGCCAACTCCTTCACTCAGTTCGTCCCCGGCCACGTCCACCTGAAAGACCTCGGCCAGCTGGTCGCCCGCGAAATCGAATCCGTCGGCGGCGTCGCCAAGGAATTCAACACCATCGCGGTCGATGACGGCATCGCCATGGGCCATGACGGCATGCTCTACAGCCTGCCCTCGCGCGAGCTGATCGCCGACTCCGTCGAATACATGGTCAACGCCCACTGCGCCGACGCCATGGTCTGCATCTCCAACTGCGACAAGATCACCCCCGGCATGCTGATGGCCGCCATGCGCCTGAATATTCCGACGGTGTTTGTCTCCGGCGGCCCGATGGAGGCCGGCAAGATCGTGCTGAAGGGCCACAAGCGCTCAATCGACCTGATCGACGCCATGATCTACGCCGCCGATGAAAAATATTCCGACGAGGAAGTCGCCACCATCGAGCGCGCCGCCTGCCCGACCTGCGGCTCCTGCTCCGGCATGTTCACCGCCAACTCGATGAACTGCCTCACCGAAGCCCTCGGCCTCGCCCTCCCCGGCAACGGCACCGTCCTGGCCACCCACAGCGACCGCAAGGCGCTGTTCGAGGAAGCCGGCCGCGTCATCGTCGAAATCACCAAGCGCCATTACGAACACGACGACTATTCCGTCCTGCCGCGCAACGTCGCCAACTTCCAGGCCTTCGAAAACGCCATGACGCTCGACATCTCGATGGGCGGCTCCACCAACACCGTGCTCCACCTCCTCGCCGCCGCCCAGGAAGGTGAAATCCCCTTCACCATGGCCGACATCGACCGCCTCTCCCGCCGCGTCCCCTGCCTGTGCAAGGTCGCCCCCGCCATCGCCGACGTCCATGTCGAGGACGTCCACCGCGCCGGCGGCATCCCCGCCATCCTCGGCGAACTCGACCGGGCGGGCCTCATCCACCGCGACGTCTCCACCGTCCATGCCAAGACCATGGGCGAGGCCCTCGACGGCTGGGACATCGCCCGCCACCCCTCGCCGACGGTGCAACAATTCTTCCGCGCCGCACCCGGCGGCGTCCCCACCCAAACCGCCTTCAGCCAATCCTCGCGCTGGGACGACCTCGACACCGACCGCACCAAGGGCGTCATCCGCACCCTCGATCACGCCTTCTCCAAAGACGGCGGCCTGGCCATCCTGTTCGGCAACATCGCCGAGGAAGGCTGTATCGTGAAAACCGCCGGCGTCGACGACAGCATCCTGAAATTCAGCGGCCCCGCCCGCCGCTTCGAAAGCCAGGACGACGCCGTCAAAGCCATCCTCGGCAAGAAAATCAAAGCCGGCGACGTCCTGGTCATCGTCTACGAAGGCCCCAAAGGCGGCCCCGGCATGCAGGAAATGCTCTACCCAACCAGCTACCTGAAATCCACCGGCCTCGGCAAAGCCTGCGCCCTGGTCACCGACGGCCGCTTCTCCGGCGGCACCTCGGGCCTCTCCATCGGCCACTGCTCCCCCGAAGCCGCCGAAGGCGGCACCATCGGCCTGGTGGAGGAGGGCGACACCATCGAAATCGACATCCCCAACCGCACCATCCGCGTCGCCGTCTCCGACGCAACCCTGGCCACCCGCCGCGCCGCCATGGAAGCAAAAGGCCATGACGCCTGGCAGCCCCAGCCCCGCCCCCGCAACGTCACCCAAGCCCTCAAAGCCTACGCCGCCCTCACCACCTCTGCCGCAAGAGGCGCTGTCCGCGACGTCAGCCAACTCCGCCGCAAATAGCCAGGGAAAGGGC
>JANXSA010000360.1 GCA_025352915.1 Rhodospirillales bacterium
ATGCTCTCCAAGCCCGCCTTCAACGCCCTGTTGAAGACGCTGGAGGAACCACCGCCGCACGTGAAATTCATCTTCGCCACCACCGAAATTCGAAAAGTCCCGATCACCGTCCTCTCCCGCTGCCAGCGCTTCGACCTGCGCCGCATCGCCGTCGCCGAACTCGCCAGCTACTTCGCCACCCTGTGCGAAAAAGAACACGCCAGCATCGACACCGAGGCCCTGACCCTGATCGCCCGCGCCGCCGACGGCTCCGCCCGCGACGGCCTATCCCTGCTCGACCAGGCGATCGCCCAGGTCGAACCCGGCCAGAAGATCACCGGCGCCATGGTCTCTGACATGCTCGGCCTCTCCGACCGGGCGGCGGTCTTCGACCTGTTCGAAGCTGCCATGGCCGGCAAGCCCGCCGCCGCCCTGGAGATCACCGACCGCGCCCACGCAAGCGGCGCCGATCTCGGCGTCATGCTGCAAGACGTGCTCGACCTCGTCCACACCCTGACCCGCCTGCGTGCCGTCCCGGCCCTGCGCACCTCCAACGACCTGCCCGAAGCCGAACGCACCCGCGGCGCCGCCCTGGCCGAACGCCTCTCCATCCCCGTCCTCGGCCGCGCCTGGCAAATGCTGCTGAAGGGCATCGCCGAAGTCGAATCCGCCCCGGATCGCAAAGCAGCCGCCGAGATGATCCTGATCCGCCTCTGCCATGTCGCCGACCTGCCCCCCCCCGGCGACCTCGTCCGCCGCCTGACCGAAGCCCCCGAATCCCGCCCTGCCTCAATCCCCACCGGCAATGGCGGCGGCACAAGAGCGGTCGCCAACGGCCCTCCCGCCCAGATGGCCGAACCCGCAATCGGTCCCCGCCTGTCCAATTTCCGCGACGTCGCCGCCCTGGTCGCCGAGCGCCGCGAACCCAGCCTGCACGCCCACCTCGTCCATTCCGTCCACCTGGTCCGCTTCGCCCCCGGCATCATCGAACTTCGCCAGGAACCCGAAGCCCCGCGCGACCTCGCCGCCCGCCTGTCCAGCCTGTTGCAGGACGCCACCGGCACCCGCTGGACCATCGCCCTCTCCGCCGCCCCCGGCGAGCCGACCCTGGCCGAACAAGGCACCGCCGCCGACACCACGCGACGGAGTGCCGCCGCCATCCACCCGCTGGTCCAGGCGATCATGGCCGCCTTCCCCGGCGCCCGCATCGAATCCGTCCATGACGCCCGCGCCGACGCCTATGGCTTGCCGGCGCAACAGCAAAGCTTGCTGGCTACCGATGAACTCGAATTCGCCCCGCCCGACGAAGACGGGCTGGATGACAACTGGGAGCCCCCCGCATGAAGAACCTCGCCGGCATGCTCAAGCAGGCCTCGCAGATGCAACAGAAGATGGAGGAGATGCAGGCCAAGCTCCTCGCCACCCAAGTCGAGGGCAGCGCCGGCGCCGGCATGGTGCGCATCACCCTGAACGGCAAAGGCGAAATGCGCGCCATCCAGATCGACCCGAAACTGGTCGGCGAAGCCGGCGATGCCGACATGCTCCAGGACCTGATCCTGGCCGCCCACACCGACGCCAAGCGCAAGGCCGAGGCGACCAGCGCCGAAGAAATGCAGAAACTCACCGCCGGCCTGCCGCTGCCGCCCGGCATGAAGCTGCCCTTCTAACCACCCATGGGTGGCCCCGAAATCGAGCGCCTGATCGCCCTGCTGTCCAAGCTCCCCGGCCTCGGCCCGCGCAGCGCCCGCCGCACCGCGCTGCGCCTGCTCCAGGAACCGGAAATCCGCCTCCTCCCTCTCGCCCAGGCCATGCTCGATGCCGCTCGCACCGTCCGCGCCTGCACCACCTGCGGCAACCTCGACAGCACCGACCCCTGCCAAATCTGCGCCGACCCCCACCGCGACCCCACGATCATCTGCGTCGTCGAAGGCGTCGGCGACCTCTGGGCGCTGGAACGCGCCCATGTCCACCCCGGCACCTACCACGTCCTCGGCGGCACCCTCTCCCCACTGGCCGGCATCGGCCCCGATGACCTCAACCTCCCCAGCCTGCTCACCCGCCTGCAAACCGGCCCCATCACCGAAATCATCCTCGCCCTCGGCGCCACCGTCGACGGCGCCACCACAACCCACTGGCTGACCGAAAAACTCCGCCCCACCAACATCACCATCACCCGCGTCGGCCAAGGCGTCCCCATGGGCGGTGCGCTGGACGTCCTCGACGACGGCACGCTCGCGGCGGCATTGCGGGCGCGGCGAGCACTCTAGAGGAAGCAAGCCGGGGCTTTGCCCCGGACCCCACCAGGGTCCGAGACCCTGGACCTCTACCTTTAAGCGCCTTCGGCTAGGGGGTCTGGGGCCTCAGGCCCCAGCGGGTCGAGGGCAGAGACCGCCGGGATGTGGACCGTGTGTCCGGAACCGGCGCCCATCAC
>JANXSA010000488.1 GCA_025352915.1 Rhodospirillales bacterium
CGGCGGGTGCGGCGGCGGGCATGGCCGGGCTCAGCAAATACTCCGCCGCGCTGATGCTGCCCGGCATCCTGCTCTGGGTCGCCGCCTTCCCCGCCCACCGCGCCTGGCTGCGAAGCTGGCAACTCTGGGCCGGGGCCGCGATCGCGCTGGTGCTGTTGGGCCCGATGCTGCTGTGGAATGCCGAGCATGACTGGGTCAGCCTGATCAAACAGGCGACGAGGGGCGGCCAGGCCTCGCCGTGGCGGATGTTCCAGTTCCAGGCCGAGCTGATCGGCGGGCAACTTGGCCTCGCCACCCCGATCATCGCGGTGCTCGCCGCCGCCGGCGTGTGGGCCAGCGTCGCGCGCGGCACAAGCGGCCAGCCCGGCTGGGTGCTGCTGTCCGGCCTGACGGCGATGCCGGCGGTGGTCTTCGTGCTGCACGCCCTCGGCGAGCGGGTGCAGGCGAACTGGCCCGGCATCCTCTACCCCGCCGCCTGCATCGCCGCCGCTGGCCTGGGTGTCGCCTGGCAACGCTGGGTGCGCCCTGCCCTGGTCCTCGGCTTCGCGCTCACCGCGGTCACCTGGACCCAGGCCACGCTGTCCCCGGTTGCCTTGCCCATGCGCCTCGATCCCACCCTGTTGCGCCTCGGCGGCTGGCAGGAACTGGCCGACGAAGTCTCCGCTGTCGCCCGGCGCCAGGGTGCCAGCTTCGTCGCCTCGGATAATTACGGCCATGCCGCCCTGATGGCCCGGCTGCTGCCGGCGGGGCTGACCGTCATCGGGCTGGAGGATCGTTGGGCGCTGTTCCGCCTGCCCGACGCCCGCGCCACCATGAACGGCCAAACCGGCCTGCTCCTGCGCAGCGCCCGGCGCGACGACCGGCCGGATTTGCGCGACTGGGCCGGCCTCGCCCCGGCCGCCATGCTCGACCGCACCCGCAATGGGATGACGGCGGAGGGGTTTCGGCTGTATCGTGGGACCTTCCAGCCTGGCGCCCAGCCCGCCGCCCTGCTGCCGCGCCCGCGATAGGAGAGGCCCATGCAGTCACCGACCTACGGCGACGTCCCAACCTACGACGATGTCGTCGCCGCGCGCGCCCGCATCGCGCCGCTGGTGGTGCGCACCCCGATGATCCGCAACCCGCTGCTCGACCAGCTGACCGGCGGCACCATCCTGCTCAAGCCGGAAACCCTGCAACGCACCGGCAGCTTCAAGCTGCGCGGCGCCAGCAACGCCATCCTCCAGCTCGACGCCGCCCAGCGCCGGGCCGGCGTGGTCACCCATTCCTCCGGCAACCACGCCCAGGCCACCGCCTTCGCCGCCCAATCCGTCGGTGCCCTGGCCACCATCTTCATGCCCGACGACGCGCCGGCGATCAAAGTCGAGAGCACCCGCCGCTGGGGCGCCGAAATCCGCCGCTACAACCGCCACACCGATGACCGCGAGGGTATGACCCGCGCCCATGCCGAAGCCAGCGGCGCCGTGCTGGTGCCGCCCTTCGACCACGCCCATGTCATCGCCGGCCAGGGCACCCTGGCCATCGAGCTGGTCGATGACGCCGCGGCCGCCGGCCTCACCATGGACGCCATGCTCGCCTGCACCGGCGGCGGCGGCCTGATCGCCGGCTGCGCGCTCGCCATCGAGGGCGCCTCGCCCACCACCAGGGTCTATGCCGTCGAACCCGCCGGCTGGGACGATACCGGGCGCTCGCTCGCCTCCGGCCGACGGGAATCCAACCCGCCCGGCGGCTCGACCCTGTGCGACGCGCTGCTCGCCCATTCCCCCGGCCGCCTGACCTTCTCGATCAACCACCCCCGCCTGGCCGGTGGCATCGCGGTCACCGACGAGGAGGTGATGGCCGCTATCCGCTTCGCCTTCAGCCACCTCAAGCTGGTGGTCGAACCCGGCGGCGCCGTCTGCCTCGCCGCCCTCCTCGCCGGCAAGTTCGACGCAAAGGGCAAGATCGTCGGTGCCGTGCTCAGCGGCGGCAACGTCGATCCCGACGTGTTCGGCCGCGCGCTCGCCGGCTGACCATGCTGTTGTATTACGCGCCGGGCTCGCCCTATGCCCGCATGATCCGCATCGCCTGGCGCGACCGCGGCATCGGCGGCATCGAGGAGCGCGAAGCCACCTTGCGCGACCCCGGCTCGGTGCTGTTGGCGCACAACCCGTCCGGCCGCGTGCCCACCCTGGTGCTGGATGACGGCACCGCACTGGGCGAAACCCTGCTGATCCTGACGCACCTCGACCGCCTGCACGCAGCCGCCCCCCTCATCCCGCAAACCCAAGCCGGCCTGGCCGAACTCGGCCGCGCGATGGGCCTGCTGGAAGGCATCGCCGTCTGGAACCGCGAACTGCGCCGCCCCGAACATGAACGCTCGCCCGCCGTGCTGGCGCTCGAAGCAACACGGGCGAACCGCATTGCCGACACGCTGGAAAACACCCCGCCCGCCCATCCCACCGCCGCCCTCGCCCTGGCCTGCGCACTCGGCTACTGCGACCGCCGCCACACCGTCTGGCCCTGGCGCGCCGGCCGGCCCAGCCTCGCCGCCTGGCATGACGCCCACGCCGCCACCGCGCATTTCCAGGCCACCCAACCACCATCCCCCGTCGGTTGATTCGGCTGGACGTCCGCGTCATCGGCAGTATCATCCTCGCCGCAACCATGGACGAGGTGCGCATGCCGACGGCAGCCCCGCATGAGTGAGGTCATCGCCCTCCCGCGCGCCCGCGACGACACCTGGTGGGCGGTGATCGCCTCCATCGGCCGCAACACTCGCGTCGCCAACATCTATCCCAGCCGCACCGCCGCGCTGGAGGACCGCGCCTGGCGCGAACAGCAGGTCGCCGCCCATGCCGGCTTCCTGCGCACCTCGCGCCAGCCCGCCTTGCGCTACAGCGTCGCCCCGATGCGCCGCGCCGACCTGCCGCGCGGCTGGCAACCCCTGCCCGCCCTCGGCTTCCTGCGCGGCCAATTCATCTGATCGTCCCGCCGCACCCGAATGGCCGCGGCCGCATGAGTAGATTCCGCAATATTTATCTGTAGACGGCCGAAAAATTGAGACTACTGTCGGTTGTCGCAGAACTTGCATACCGGCGTCCGCGATAATTGGCCGAACACCGCCGAATACATGCTCTTCGCCAACCGAGCCCGCGCCGCGGCCCAATTGCCGCGCCCATTTCCGCCAATAGAAGGAGGACACGATGCGCATCGCCTCTGCGCCCATCCTGGCCGTCGCCCTCGGCCTCGCCCTCTCTGCCACCACAGCACTTGCCCAGCCACCGCCGCCCGGTCCCAATCCCGGCCCCAATCCAGGCACGGCGATCCTGACCCACGCCGACACGGTGCGCGACCTCGCTGCCCTGTGCGACCCGCAATGGAGCGGCATTCCGCGGCTGGAGGCCATCGCCTATTGCCAGGGCTTCCTGACCGCCGCCGGTCAGTATCACGCCCTGCTGCACCCGGCGCGCGGGCCGATCCGGCCGCTATTCTGCCTGCCGGAACGGGTGCCCACCGTCGCCGAATCCGGCGTCGACTTTGCCCAATGGGCCCGCGCCACGCCGCGCTTCGCCGATGAACCGGCACTGGACGGCTTCCTGCGCTGGGCCCAGGTCCGCTACCCCTGCCCGCCGGTCCAGGCCGGCCGTGCCATGCGCCCGTCGCGCTGAGCGAGAGGAAACAGACATGCGAAGCATCCGTCTCGCCACGCTGCTGGTCGCAGGCCTCGGCCTGGCTGCCTGCGGCGACATGAACCAGACCCAACAGCGCACTGCCGTCGGCGCGCTCGGCGGCGGCGCCCTCGGCGGCGTCATCGGCTCGTTCAGCGGCAATGCCGGCCTCGGCGCCCTGCTCGGTGCCGGCGTCGGGGGGGCCGGCGGCTACCTGTATGACCAGTCCGAACGCCAACGCTACGCGCCCCGCGACCGGCGCTACTAGTAAGCAAGCACTGGGCTCTGCCCAGACCCG
>JANXSA010000534.1 GCA_025352915.1 Rhodospirillales bacterium
TGCTTGACCCGCCCCCGCCCGCCCGCTGTTCGCACCACCAGCACCCAGGCAAACGGCACGAACACCAGATAGCGGATCCAGTTGATCTGCATCACCGGCATCGCTTGGCCCAGCCACTTGGCCATGGCGTCAGACATGGTGAAGCAGAACACCGCGCCCAGGATCATCAGGATACCGCGCAGCGGCCGGTCGGAATTCGTCTCGCTCATCGTCAAATCATCCGCCACCAGCGCCGGGTCAGCGCGATTGCCAAAAGCCCCTCCACCCCGATCAGCGCCGTCGCATACGGCGCCCCGAGCCAATCCGCCAGCAGGCCGAGATGCAAAAATCCGATCGGCGCCGTGCCGATGCACACCGCCAGCACCCCGAACACCCGGCTGCGCACCTCGGCCGGCGCCAGCACATAGACCAGGGTGGATTGCATCACCCCGAAGCACGAACTCGCCATCCCAACCACCGCCAGCGCCGCACCCGCACTCGCCGGCCCCGGCGCCACGGCAAACACCGCAGTCGCCAACAGGTAAAGTGCGGTGCCGCCAACATAGGTCGCCTGGTATCCGCCGGGCCGCAGCCACAGCGCCAACGCCGCCGCCGAAGCCAGCGCCCCCAGCCCGTCCATCCCCGCCAACAGCCCGATCCCCGCCGGCGGCAAGCCCAACCCCGCCCCGATCACCGGCACCATGCTGGTCGCCGGCCAGCCCCACAGGTTGAAGATCAGCGTCACCACCATGGTGCCGACCAGCCTGGGGTCGCGCCGCACCACCATGAAGCCCTCGGCAACCCGCGCCAGCAGCGACGGCCCACCCGCCGCGAGATAGGGGTTGCGATAGCCCAGGCGCCACGCCGCCGCGACCGCCGGCAGATACAGCGCCGCCCCCAGCACGAACGCCCCCTCGATCCCCACCGCCGCCAGCAGCGCCCCGCCCAGCGCCGGCCCGACCAGCCGCGCCGCATTGCCCGCGCCGATATCCAGCGACATCGCCGACGCCAGCCGCGCCGCCCCCACCACCTCGCCGATCAGGAACCGCCGCACCGTGTTGTCGCTGGCCCAGGCCATGCCGTTCAACAGGCTCGCCACCGCCAAATGCCAAACCATCAGCCGCCCGCTCGCCGCCAGCCCCGCCAGCACCGAAGCAGTCAGCGCCATCAGCACCAGCACCCACAGCAGCAAACTTCGCCGCTGCACCCGCTCGCCGATCGCCCCGAACGCCAGCCCCAGCACCCCCATCGGCACCATGCGCAACATCGTCAGCATCGCCACCACGAACGCCGAGCCGGTCTGCTGATAAGCGAACAGCCCCATCGCCAGCGTGTCGAGCCAGCGCACCACCGAGGACGCCGCGCCGATCACCCACAACCGCCGGTAGTCGACGATGGCAAACACCGCGAGCCGCCCGGGCGGCGAACGCATTCCTGGTGTCGCAGTCATCGGATCATACCGCCTGGCACCTGCGGCTTTCCCCCCGGGTCATACCCTCGATAGGCGAGCCCTGCCCCGATGCCTAGCCGGGCGCGCCGGACCCCAGCCCTGCGCCGGTCCAGCCCTGCGACGATATCGCAAACCTTTGACGCCAACGGCCGCGCGGGTGCATCGTCGCACTGGGAAACGCCAGGGGGCCGCCATGATCGGGCCGGATTTCTTCCACCACGGCAACCGCGCGCTTCAGGACGCGTTCGCCAGCCGTGCCCTGGCCGACCGGCTGGAACAGATGGGCCGCCGCGAATTCACCGACAGCGACCGCGACTTCATCCAAAGTGCCATCTACTTCTTCCTAGCCACCGCGGACGACCAAGGCCGCCCCGACTGCTCGTTCAAGGGCGGCCCGCCCGGCTTCGTCCGCATCACAGGCTCAGCCGAACTGACCTTCCCCGACTACGACGGCAACGGCATGTTCAAGAGCCTCGGCAATCTCGAAGCGAACCCCCATGTCGGCCTGCTCTTCATCACAATGCACGGCACCCCCCGCCGCCTGCGCGTCAACGGCCGTGCCACCGTCCGTCGCGACGATCCGCTTTTGCGCGAAACCCCCGGCGCCCAGATGATTATCCGCGTCGCTGTGGACGCGATCTTCCCGAATTGCCCCCGCTATATCCCGCAACTCAGCCTGGTCGAGCCCTCAGTCTACACGCCGCAGCCGGGAGTCGCACCTACCGAGCCCGCCTGGAAAGGCTTTGACGCGTTCAAGGACGTGGTGCCGCCGCGGCAAGATGGCAGCGTGTAAGAACGAATCTTCTTTTTCTGAAGAAAAAGAAGCAAAAAGACTTCATCCATTTGGGCCGAGCCTTCACGACTGGCAGCCGAGCCAATGGACAAAAGTTTTTTGGTTCTTTTTTTCAAAAAAAAGAACGTGCTTCCCTACGCAAACGCCGAAGCATCAAACCCATCCGGCAACACCCCCCGCGGCCGGATCATCTCGTACGGCCCGCGCGCCAGGAAACGCCCCTGCCCCGCCACCGCCCGCACCACCCCATCGCGCATCGCCACCTGCCCGCGCAGCAGCGTCGCGACCGGCCAGCCGGTCACTTCCCGGCCCTCATACGGCGTGTAATCCATCACCGACTGCATCATCGCATTGGTCAGCGTCACCTTCCGCGCGGGGTCCCACAACACCAGGTCCGCATCAAACCCCGGCGCGATGCTGCCCTTCCGCGGATACAGCCCGAACAGCTTGGCCGGGTTGGTCGCCGTAATCCGCACAAAGGTGTTGAGGTCGATCCGCCCCTTCACCACCCCCTCGCTGAACAGGATCGGCAACCGCGCCGCCAGCCCCGGCACCCCGTTCGGAATGTCCCGGAACGGCGCATCCAGCCCGTTCACCGGTTTTCCCCGCGCGCCCCCGAAGCTCCAGCCAGAATGGTCGGAACTGACCACATCGAGCGTGCCCCGTCGCACATCCGCCCACAGCGCCTCCTGGTCCGCGCGCGTCCGCGGCGCCGGCGAGCACATGAACTTCGCCCCCTCGAAGCCCGGCTTGTCCATATCCTCGGCGGTCAGCATGAAATACTGCGGGCAAGTCTCGCCCCACACCTTCAAGCCCCGATGCTGCGCCCGCGCGATCTCCTCGGCCACCTCGCTGCACGAGACGTGGAAGACCTGGATCGGCTGGTCGACCATCTCGGCCAGCGCGATCGCCCGGTGCGTCGCCTCGCGCTCGATCATCTTGGGGCGGGACCAGGCATGGTACATCGGCGCCGTCTTGCCGGCAGCGATCAGCGCCTCGGTGCGCCAGCGGATCGCCTCGTAATTCTCGCAATGCACGGTGACGATCGCCCCCGCGCGCCTTGCGGCCGCCAGCACGCGCAGATACGCCCGGTCATCCAGTTGCAAGGGATCATAGGTCAAAAACACCTTCAGGCTGCGCACCCCCTGTGCCACCACCTGCGGAATCTCATTCCAGATCACCTCGTCGCTGGCATCGGTGATGATCTGGTGGAACGAATAATCCACCATCGACCGCTCGGCCCGCCGCCGGTATTCGGCCAGCGGCGCCAGGATCCCCTGCCCCTTGAACTGGGTCGAGAACGTAATCACCGAGGTTGTCCCGCCCACCAGGCATGACCGGCTGCCGGTCTCCCAGGTCTCCTCGTCCGCGCCCGCGCCTTCCTGCAACTGCTCGATATGGCAATGCGTATCCACCCCCCCCGGCAGCACCAGCAGCCCGCCGGCATCCAGCACCGACGCCCCCTCCAGCCGGTCCCCAATCGCCGCGATCCGCCCATCGCGAATCCCGACATCGGCGCGCATGGTGTCGCTGCCCGTCACCACCGTGCCGCCCCGCACAACCAGGTCGTAATCCGCCATGTCGATGCCCTAACCTGTCCGCCGACATGCAACCGTTTTCGCCGCCCCTCCGCAAGCTCCCTTCAAGGCCCCAACCATGCGCCTGACCTCGCCCCGCATCCGCCCCGCCGGCCGCGCCATCACCCTGCATTTCGACGGCCAGCCGATCGCCGCCATCGAGGGTGAGACCGTCGCCGCCGCCCTCTCCGCCGTGGGCATCACCACGTTCCGCACCACCTCCAGCGGCGCCCCCCGAGGCCTGCATTGCGGCATGGGCGCCTGCTTCGACTGTGTCGTGACCATCGACGGCCGCCACGGCCAACGCGCCTGCCAGGCCAAGGCCGCCGACGGCATGACCGTCACCGGCGCCGCCCCCGCCGCACTCGCCGACCTCGCCGCCACGCCGGCCGAAACCGTGCACCGCGCCTGCGACGTGCTGGTGATCGGCGCCGGCCCCGCCGGACTCGCCGCCGCCATCGCCGCCGCCGAGGCCGGGGCATCCGTCATCGTGCTCGACGAACGCGACGCCCCCGGCGGCCAGTACCACAAGCCGCTCGCCCCGAGCCACCAGGCCACCCCGCCCGACGCCCAGCACCGCGAAGGGAGCGCCCTACGGGCGCGGGCCGAACGCGCCGGCGCCGAAATCCTCACCAACGCCATCGTCTGGGGCGCCTTCGCGCATGATGAAGTCGCCGCCATCGTGCAGGGCCAAGCCACCGTCTTCGCCCCCCGCCGGCTGATCCTCGCCCCCGGCGCGCATGAGCGCCCGATGCCGCTGCCCGGCTGGACCCTGCCCGGCGTGCTGACCACCGGCGGCCTGCAAACCCTTGCCCGCGCCCAGCGCGTCAGCCCCGGCCAGCCGGCCGTGATCGCCGGCAACGGCCCGCTCAACCTGCAACTCGCCTGCGAACTGCTCGCTGGCGGCGTGCGTGTCGCCGCCGTGGTCGAGGCCGCCGCCCAGCCGGGCCTCGCCACCTGGCGGACGGTGCTGGACATGTGGCGCCATGACCGCGACCTCACCCGCCAGGGAATCGGCTACCTGGCGACGCTCAAGCGCAAGGGCGTGCCGGTGTTCTGGGCCAGCCACGTCACGGCACTGGAGGGCACCGGCCGGGTGGAGGCGGCGGTCGTCGCCACACCGGGCGGCACGCTGCGGATCACCGCCGCAACCGTCGCCCTCAATGCCGGATTCCAGCCGGAAACCGGCCTCGCCCGCGCGCTCGATTTGCCGCACGAATTCGTCGACGAGGGCCTGGGCCACCTGGTCACCCAAACCGACGCCGAAGGCCGCACCGCCAACGCCGCGATTTTTGCCGTCGGCGACGGTGCGCGGATCGGCGGCTCGCGCATGGCGCTGGCCCGCGGCCGCCTCGCCGGCCTCGCCGCCGCCCGCGACCTCGGCCTGTCCACGCCGGATCCGCATCCCGACTGGGCCGAACTCGGCCGCGCCCAGGCATTCCAGCAGTCGCTCTGGACCCTCTACCGCCCCACCACCCCGGCCCCGACGACATTGATCACCGACGACACCATCGTCTGCCGCTGCGAGGAAGTGACGGCCGGCCGGCTGCGGGCCGAGATCGAAGGCGGCCTCGTCTCGATCGCCGCGCTGAAGAAAGCGACGCGGGCCGGCATGGGCCGCTGCCAGGGCCGGTTCTGCGCCGCCACCATCGCCCGGCTCTGCCCAGGCCCGCCGGAAGCCGCCGTTTTCGCCGCCCCGCGCCTTCCAGTTCGCCCGGTGCCGACCGCCGCCCTGATGTTCGAGGAGGGCGAGTTCGACGCGCCGTTGCTCGAACGCCCGCTTCCCAACCAGCGCCTGACTCCCGTCCCGGCCTCGGCCACCGAAGCCCGCCACACCGACATCCTGGTGATCGGCGGCGGTTCGATCGGCCTGTCGGCGGCCTATTACCTGGCCCAGGGCGGCGCCGAAGTCATGGTCGCCGAACGCGACGAAATGGGCATGGCGGCATCCACCGCCAATGCCGGCAGCCTGCATGCCCAGTTGCTGTCATACGATTTCGACTATGACGGCATGCCCGAAGACGGCGGACCCGCCGCCCACACCTTGCCGTTGCAGCACCAGTCGATCGCGCTATGGCAGGAAATCGCCCGCGAGGCCGGCGAGTCCCTGGGCATCGTCATCGAGGGCGGGCTGATGGTCGCCGCCACGCAATCGGACATGGAATGGCTGCGCGCCAAGGTCGCCATGGAACGGCGCATCGGCATCGAAAGCCATCTCATCGGCCCGAACGAATTGCGCAACCTCGCCCCGCATCTGGCGCCGGACTTGCTGGGCGCCGACTGGTGCCCCGCCGAGGGCCGCATCGATGCATTGCGGGGGACGATGGCGCTCTCGACCCTCGCCCGCCGCCATGGCGCGACGATGCTGCGCGGCGCGGAGGTCAATGGGATTTTTCGCAGCGGCGATTCCTGGCGGGTGGAGACCTCCAAAGGCCCGATCACCGCCCGTCGGGTGCTCAACTGCGCCGGCGCCTGGGGCGGGCGGATCGGGGCGATGGTCGGGCTCGACTTGCCGATCACCGGCACAGTGCAGCAGGTGATTGTCACCGAGCCGGCGCCGCGATTGGTCAATCATCTCGTCGCCCTCTCGCATCGGCATCTCTCGCTCAAGCAACAGGAGAATGGCGGACTGCTGATCGGCGGCGGCTGGTTCGGGAGTTTTGATGGCACGGACGGCCGCAGCCGCAATGTTCGCCGTAATATCGAGGGCAATCTGTGGGTCGCCGCCCGTGTGTTGCCGGCGATCCGCGGGCTATCGATCATCCGCAGTTGGACCGGCATCGCCCCGATGCTCGACCGCGCGCCGATCCTCGGCGAGGTGCGAGGGCTGCCGGGGTTTCACAACGCCCTGTGCGGCGTTGCCTATACCCTGGGGCCGATCGTCGGCAAGCTTGCGGCGGAGGAATTGTTACGCGGGAAAAAGCCCGATCCGCGCTTCACCCTGGCGCGCTTCGGGTGAGACAGCGGCTGTTCATCGGTGCTGCGATACTCACCGCGGTACTGGCGGCGCTGTTGAATTTTACCGCCGTCATCCCGCCGCTGCAAGACTTCAACGAATGGATCTATCAGGGCTGGATCATCGGCCAGCTCCTGCGCGACGGCGGGATTCCGTTCGAGGTGAAGCCATGGCCAGTGCCGAACGCGGCCGGGCAGGTGTTGCTCGGGCTGCTCAATCTGCCGTTTGGCGCGCGGGCGGCGGGGATCGCTTATGCCACGCTGTATCTTGGGGGGTTCACCTGGCTGGCCTGGCGGCTGGCCCGGCGTGACCCGGCGTGTTTTCTGCTGATCCTGCTCATCGGCGGGATCAACTCGCCGTACTGGCAGGGCTATGCCAATTCGCAGCTCGGCGTTGTCCTGTTCATGCTGCATCTGTTGCGGCAACGCGCTGGCGGCAGCGGGGCGGTGTGGGATCTGGGGCTGGGGCTGGCGATGTTCTTCTGCCACGCGGTGATGTTGGCGGTATTCGCGCTGTATGTCGGGTTGCGGGCGTTGCGGGAGCGGCATGTGGTGCGGGCGATCGGCGTGCTGGCGCCGCCATTCGGGTTGCTGGCTTGGTACCTGGTGCGGGACGACAATTACGGCGAGGACATTCCGCTGTTCGGCACGACGGTCTTCGAGTTCGTTGCCTACAAGGCGTATAGCGCGGCCAAGTTGGGACCTTACCACAACATGATCATTGGCGGCATTGGCGATGCCGAGCGGGCGCCGTCGCTGTATTGGGGCGGCGTCGGGCTCAATCTGGCTTTTGCCGTCGTGGCCCTGGTACCGTTGGGATTTGCGGTGGTCCAGGCGGTTTGGCGGGGGGATCGCTCGCCGGCTTTGCTGACGGCGGCGGGTTGTCTGGTGGGGTTTGCCGTTTTGCCGAGCGCGGTGTTCGGGGTGGTCAATGTCGGCGAGCGGCTGTTGGTGCCGGCGATGGTGATTGCGGTGGTGTGTTGTCCGGATGCCGGGCGCCTCGGAGCGATGTTGGCGCTACCGGCACCGGCGATGGTGCTGTATTTTCATCTGATCATGCCGGCGGTGTTGCCCGCGGCCGGGATCGGGCATCTGGCGGCGCATGAGCCGGGGCAGAAGTGGCGGTGGTTGTTCTGGCATCGGCCGTTCCAGTTTCAGGCGCAGATCGAAGCGGCCAGGCGGGGCGAGGCGATCCGGCTTGGCTTTACCACCAGCCTGTTGCGCGTCCGGGATTTTGGTCCGAAGCTTTCGCCATAGCGATCCAGGAGACTCCCGATGAACGATGCGCCCTCTCGCACCAGTTATTCACCGCCGCTGCATGTCAGCGCGAACTGGCACTTCACCAAGCCAGCGGCGAATGGCAAGCGGGGCATTGTCGTTTCGCAGGCACGGGCGGCGGCGGAGGCCGGGGTGGCGGTGTTGGAGGCCGGGGGGAATGCGATCGATGCGGCGGTGGCCACCGCTTTTGCGTTGACCAGCCAGGAGCCGTGGAATTCGGGGATTGGCGGGATCGGGTTTTGCGTGGTCCATCGGGCGGGGCAAAAGGACGCCGAGGTGGTGGATTTTGGGCCGGTGGCACCGCGGCATCTGAGCCCGGCGAATTTCAAGCTGACCGGGCGGATGTCCGAGGAAGGCTTCAAGTGGCCGGAGGTGGAGGGCGACACCAATATCCATGGGCCGCTTTCGGTGGCGGTGCCTTCGTCGGTGGCGGGATATCACAAGCTGCATTCGACCTGGGGGCGGTTGCCGATTGGCGAAGTTTTGGCGCCGGCGGTGGCCTTGGCCAAGCGGGGGTTGCCGCAGGATTGGGTGGCGCTGTTGAAGATCGGCGGGTCGGCGTCGGTGTTGCGGCGGTATGCCGAGAGCAACCGGGTCTATATGCGCGACGGGTTGCCGCCGATTCCGGTTTCGGAGGGGGAGCCGGGGTTTCTGGTGCAGGGGAATTTGCCGAAGACGCTGGAGCGGTTGCAACGGGCGGGGCTGCGGGATTATTACGAGGGCGAAATCGCGGCGGCATTTGTGCGCGACCAGAAGGCGGTGGGCGGGATCATCGATGAAGGCGACCTGGCGGCGTGCCAGGCGCGGATTGTGCCGGCGATGCAGGTGCCGTGGCGCGGGACCGGGCGGGTATTGCAACTTGCCACGGGGTTGACGGCCGCGCCAACTCTTAAGGATGTTTTGGCGGGGATGAAAGATGCGCCGTATGGCGATGTGCCGAGTGCGGCCTGGTATCGCAAGTTGGCGGCCGAGTTGCGGGCGGCTTATCACACGCGGCTGACTTCGCTGGGGGGCGAGGAGGCGCCGGAGCCGAAGGGGGCGGAGACCTGCACCACCCATCTGACGGTGTGTGACAGCGAGGGCACGATGGTGTCGATGACGACGACGTTGATGTCGTCGTTTGGCAGCCGGGTGGTTTTGCCGGAGACCGGCATCCTGTTGAACAACGGGGTGATGTGGTTCGATCCGCGGCCGGGGCAGCCGAACTCGATCGCGCCGGGCAAGCGGCCGTTGACCAATATGTGTCCGCTGATCCTGAAGGAAAACGACAAGCCGATCATGGCGGTGGGGGCCTCAGGCGGGCGGCGGATCATGGCCTCGGTGTTCCAGTTGATGACCTATGTGGCGGATTTCGGCATGACGCCGGAGGCGGCGGCGCATTATCCGCGGCTGGATGTGTCGGGGCCGGACGATGTCACGGCGGATCGGCGGCTGGGCGAGGAGGTGATTGCGGCGTTGAGTGCCGATGCGCCGACCGAGGTGGTGACGGCCGGGGTGTATCCGATCAACTTCGCCTGTCCGAACCTGATTGTGCAGCGGGCGGATGGCAGCCGGAGCGGGATCAGCGATTGGGTTTCGCCTTGGTCGCTGGCGGTGGCGCAGTGAGGGTATTTATTTCGTAAGCGGAATGAATTAGGCGCGTTTCTGCCGGCGCGGCTAGGCCGGTTTGAAATCGAATTCGAACCCGGCGGTGTCGATTCCGATAGGGCGCGCCAATGGCGCGGGGCCGATCGGGCGCGGCGGTGGTTCGGACTCGGGGGGTGCCAGGCCCCAAGGCGGGATGACTGGCGGTTTGGGGCGCGGCTGGGCCGGGCGGGCGCGCTGCTTTCGCGGGCGGAGCGGCAGTTGCAGGATCGCCGGCAGGGTGACGCCGAGCAGGCGGCAGAACGGGCGCAGGGTGCGGCCGGCGCTGGGGGCGGCTGCCAGTACCGCTAGGGTGGCGGGGTCGTGCAGCAGGGTCTGAAGCTGCGCGCCATAGCCGGCGGCGTGGTAGCCGATCATGCGGACAAGCCAGGCATGGGCGCGCGGCAGCGGCGGCAGCGGGGCCGCGGTCATCGGGTCCGGTGTGGACGGATGGCGCGGGCGCGGCACATGCGGGCGCGGCAGGCGGCCGGCGGCGAGGTGGGCCAGCAAAGCCTGGAGACGGCGGTTGGCGCGGTTGAGCCTCGCCCAGATCGGGGCGGTCCAGGGGCCGAGGAGGCGAAATTGCGCGGCGACCACCAGGGCGATGGACACAAATATGCCGTCAAGGCGCCTTGCTAGGTCGGTCGCCGCCTGTTGGCTATGTTGGCCCATATCGTTCATGATATGTTCTATATAGCGGGTGGAGGGGCGGTGCAAGGAAGAAAAGGAAGGAAGTCTTCTTTTTGTGAACAAAAAGAAGCAAAAAAACTTTATCCATCGACCAGGTGGGAGGCGCATCGGGACCAAAGCGTGGGTCCTTCGCTCCGCTCAGGATGACGGCAAGGGTCTGATGGATAGAAGTTTTTTGGTTCTTTTTTTCAAAAAAGAACTGGTTGCTTTAGCCTATCCGCCCCATGCCGCGGCGACGGCTTCCGGGCTGGTGGGGTCGTTTGCCCGCACCGCCGAGGGGGTGCCGAAGAAGCGCGGGGCGGGGCCTGGGGCGGTGACGCCGTTGACCTTGACGAAGGTGCCGCGGGCGATGTTGTGCGGGTGGGACGGTGCTTCGGCCAGCGAGAGCACCGGGGCGACGACGGCGTCGGTGTTGGCCATCAGGGCGGTCCATTCGGCTTCGGGCCTGGTCTTGATGACGGCGGCGAGTTTGGCGCGCAGGCTGGGCCAGGCCTTGGGATCGCGCTGGTTGTCGAATTCGGGGTCGTCCAGGCCGGCGTGCTGGCGCAGCAGAGCGTAGAATTGCGGCTCGATGGCGCCGATGGCGATGAAGCGGCCGTCGGCGCATTCGTAGGTGCCGTAGAAATGGGCGCCGCCGTCGAGCATGTTGGACTCGCGCTGCGGCTTCCAGGCGCCGGCGGCCATCATGCCGTGAAAGGCGGTGGTCAGGCTGGCGACGCAATCGGACATGGCGGTGTCGACGACTTGGCCCTTTCCGCTGCGGCGGGCTTCGAGGACGGCGGCGAGGACGCCCATGCAGAGATACAGCGCGCCGCCGCCGAAATCGCCGACCAGGTTGAGCGGGGGCATCGGCTTGTCGGCACCGCCGATGGCGCCGAGCGCGCCGGCGACGGCGATGTAGGTGATGTCGTGGCCGGCGACGTGGGCGAGCGGGCCTTCCTGGCCCCAGCCGGTCATGCGGCCGTAGACCAGCCTGGGGTTGCGGGCGAGGACGGTGTCCGGGCCGAGGCCGAGGCGTTCCATCACGCCGGGGCGGAAGCCCTCGATCAGGACTTCAGCGCGGTCGAGCAGGGTCAGGGCGGACTGGATATCCTCGGGGTTCTTGAGGTCGAGCTGGACCAGGCGGCGGCCGCGCAGGGTGACGTCGGTGGGGCGATGGGTGGTGCCGGGGCGGTCGATGCGGACGACGTCCGCGCCCATGTCGGCGAGCAGCATGGCGGCGAAGGGGCCGGGGCCGATGCCGGCGAACTCGACAACACGCAAGCCCGAAAGCGGTCCTGGGGCAGCCATGGGGTGGTCTCCTTCTTCGTTGGCGGGAGGGTAGCGGGGGAAGGGGAAGGCAGGAAGAGTCTTCTTTTTGTGAACAAAAAGAAGCAAAAAAACTTTGTCCATTGGCTTGGGGGTCATCTGGTCTAGTGCGGTTTTTGTAGCTACCCCGGCCTTGGTCCGATTCGCGGCCCAAGCCCCCAAGGGGAGAGGGAGATTTCTTTATGGATGAAGTTTTTTTGCTTCTTTT
>JANXSA010000730.1 GCA_025352915.1 Rhodospirillales bacterium
ATGGGGGTCTGGGGCCTCAGGCCCCAGCGGGTCCAGGGCAGAGCCCTGGCCTTGCTTTCCTTTCTTCACCCCGCCGACTCCGCCCATGATCCCCCAGCATTTCAGGCGAAGCGGCGCAGGTCCAGGGTGAGTGGGTGGTCGCGGCTGGTTGTGGTTCGGGGTTCGGGCATGGCTCCCGGGGTATGTCCCATGGGCACGAAGCGCGAGCGGCGGCGGGCTTCGGCTTCGTTGGCGTTGACTGGAAAGCTATCGTAGCTGAGTCCGCCGGGGTGGGCGACGTGGTGGGTCATGCCGCCCAGCGCCCGGCCGTTCCAGGTGTCGAAGACGTCGATGACCAGGGGGGCTTGGGCTTTGACAGTGGGGTGCAGCCCGTGGGGCGGGGCCCATGCCTTGAAGCGGATGCCGGCGACGTATTCGCCGGTGCGATCGGTGCGGGCGAGGGGGACGCCGACGCCGTTGCAGGCCAGGGTGTAGCGCTCCTCGACCCAGTTGGAGACGCGCAGCTGCACCCGTTCGGCGGAGCTGTCGACATAGCGCACCATGCCTTCCGGGGTGCTTTCCTCGCCGAGGACATGCCAGGGCTCCAGCGCGTGGCGCAGTTCGACGCCCATGTCGCGCACGGTGATGGCGCCGATTTTGGGAAAGCGGAATTCGGCGTGCGGGGTGAACCAGGCGGGGTCCAGGGTGAAGCCGTAGCCGCCGAGTTCTTCCAAAGCGTCGCGCAGGTCTTCGAGGCACGGATGCGGCAGCAGGAACCGGTCATGCAGCCTTGTGCCCCAGCGGATCAGCCGGCGCTCGTACGGCCGCTCCCAGAACGCGGCGACGGCGGCGCGCATCAGCAGCATCTGAGCCAACGACATGCGCGCATGCGGCGGCATTTCGAAGGCGCGGAATTCCACCAGGCCGCGGCGGCCGGACGGTCCGGAGGGGTCGTACATCTTGTCGATGCAGAACTCGGTGCGGTGGGTATTGCCCGCCATATCCACCAGGATGTTGCGAAAAATGCGATCGGTGACCCAGGGCGCCAGCTTCATCCCCGGCTTCACCTGGGCGAAGGCGGTCTCCAGCTCGGCCACGGCATCGTCGCGGGCTTCGTCGATGCGCGGATGCTGGCTGGTTGGACCGATGAACAAGCCGCTGAACAGAAAGGAAAGGCTGGGGTGGTTGTGCCAGAACCCGAGCACCGATTTCAGCAGGTCGGGCCGGCGCAGGAACGGGCTTTCCTCGGGTGTCGAGCCGCCCATCACCACATGGTTGCCGCCGCCGGTGCCGACATGGCGCCCATCGACCATGAATTTTTCCGACGCCAGCCCGACCTGCCGGGCCTCCTCATAGAGCGCCTCGGTGCGCTCGACATGCTCGGCCCAGGAGGTGCTGGGATGGATGTTGACCTCGATCACCCCGGGGTCCGGCGTCACCGAGAAATGCAGCAACCCGGGATCGGACGGCGGCAGGTATCCTTCCAGCACAATCGGTTGCCCGAATTCCTTCGCCGTCGCCTCGATCGCCGCGATCAGCTCCAGCCAGTCCTCGGCGGCGGTCAGCGGCGGCAGGAACACATGGATCAGCCCGCCGCGCGGCTCGACGGCCAGCGCCGTCCGCACCGGCCCGTCCTCCTCGGCCAAGGCCTCCGCCGGCGGCCGAAAATCCTCGATCCCCGGCCCGGCCTCGCTGTCATGCGCCAGGTGCCGCGCCGCCTGGTCCGGCAATTCCGCCGCGACCTCGAACGGATCGCGCTCAAACTCCGGCTCGATCGCGTCGGGATCGGCCCATGGCAGGCTGTCCAGCGGCAGCCGCAAGCCGATCGGCGAGTCGCCGGGCAACAGGAACAAGGTATCGCTGCGGAAATACCATTTGGCCGAACGCCAGCGCCGCACCCCGTCCTCCAGCACCCGGCGCAGCGGCAGCACCATCCCCGCCGGCGCCCCCAGCCCCTCGGCGAAGAGGCGCACCATCCGCGCCCGCTCCAGCGGATCGCGCAGCTTGTTGTCCTGCATCACCACATTGGCCGGCAGCCGGTGCTCGCGCCACAAATAGTAATGCACGTCCTCATGCGCCGGCAGCGCCATGGCGGGATCGACCTGCAACCGCTGCGCCAGGGCGGCGGCAAACCGCGCCGCATCCGCCGCCGTCGCGGTGCCGCGATCGCGGTCGGGATCGGCCAGCAGCGCCGGGTCCGTCCACACCGCCTGCCCATCCGTCCGCCAATGCGCCGACAGCGCCCAGCGCGGCAGCGGCTCGCCGGGATACTGCTTGCCCATCCCGGTATGCAGCACCGCACCGCGCGCCCAGAGCGGCGCCAGCCGCCGCAACAGCCGCCCGGCAAAGCTCCGCTTGGTCGGCCCCAGCGCCGCGGTATTCCACTCCGCCGCCTCGAAATCGGACGCCGCGACAAAGGTCGGCTCGCCCCCCATGGTCAGCCGCACGCCGCCGCGCGCCAGTGCCCGGTCCACCTCGGCACCGGTCGCCAGGATCGCCTGCCACGCGGCTTCGGAATACGGCTTGGTCGTGCGCGGCGTCTCCTGGATGCGCTTGACCGCCATCTCGAAGCCGAACGTGACCTCCGCCTTCTCCACCCCGCCCGAAATGGGTGCGGCCGATTGCGGATCGGGCGTGGCCGCCAGGGGGATATGCCCCTCCCCGGTCATCAACCCCGAAGTGGCGTCCAGCCCGATCCACCCGGCGCCCGGCAGATACACCTCGGCCCAGGCATGCAAATCGGTGAAATCCTCAACCGGCCCCTCCGCCCCCGCAAGCGGCTTCACATCGGCCACCAGCTGGATCAGGTAGCCCGACACGAACCGGGCCGCGAAGCCGAGATGCCGCAACAACTGCACCAGCAGCCAGGCCGAATCCCGGCACGACCCCCGCCCCTCCGCCAGCGTCCGCTCCGGCGCCCAAACCCCGGGCTCCATGCGCACGATATAGGCAATCCGCCCCTGCACCGTCGCGTTCAGCGCCACCAGCAGGTCAATCGTCCGTTTCGCCGCATGCGGCACCGACGCAATCAACTCAGTCAGCAACGCTCCCGGCGCCTCCACCCGCCGAAACGGGGCGAGCTCATGCACCAGCACCGGGTCATATTCGAACGGAAAGCTCTCCGCCTCGGGCTCCAGGAAGAAGTCGAACGGATTGATCGTCGCCATGTCGGCCACCAAATCCACCGCCACCTCGAAATACGTCACCTTCTCCGGAAACACCACGCGCGCCAGGAAATTCCCCTGCGGGTCCTGCTGCCAGTTCAAAAAATGCGGCTTTGGCGTAACGGTAAGCGTATAGGCCAGCACCGGCGTGCGCGCATGCGGCGCCGGCCGAAGCCGGATGGTCTGTGGCCCAAGCGACACCGCCCGGTCATAGCGATAGCTCGTCCGGTGCGTCAGCGCGACATGCAGAGCCATTCGTGTTCCCGTCAGCCAAAGCGTTTCGGATCAATCGCAGGCAAGATGCGTGCCGCCCCCTCCAGCCACCCCGGCTCCCGCCCCGCCACCAAATCCGCCACCAGCCTTCCCGCCGCCGGCGAAGTCTGAATCCCATACCCCCCCTGCCCCACACACCACATGAACCCCTCCACCCCCGGCGCAAACCCAAAGCAAAGACTCCCATCCGGCGCAAACGTCCTAAGCCCCGCCCAACTCCGCTCCACCCGCCGAACCTCGATGTCCAGCATCGCCTGCATCCGATCAACGGCGACAGCCACATCCAGCTCATCCGGCTGCACATCATGCGCCCGGTCCGGCGTCTCATCCGCCGGCGAAATCATCAGCCGCGTCCGCGCCTCGGTCTTGCCGTACCACCCCTCCCGCGCATCCATCAGCGCCGGCCAATCCGCCGGCTGCCAAGGGGCCGGATCAATAATCACCCCGGTCCGCCGCTTCGGCACCAACCCGACAGGCTTCACCCCCGCCTGCACCGCCACCTCATCCCCCCAGGCGCCGGCCGCATTCACCAAAACCGGAGCCCGAAACCGCGCGCCCCCCGTAACCTCCACCTCCCAAGCCCCATCCCGCCGCTCAATCCGCATCGTCCGGCTCCGCAACGCCATCACCCCGCCAAGCCTGCGCATCTGCGCCAAAAACCCCTGGTGCAGCGCCGCCACATCCAGATCAAACGTCCCCCCCTCCAACAACGCCGCCGAAACCGCCCCCTCCCGGATCGCCGGCACCAACCGCCGCGCCTCCGCAACGCTTATCGCCCGCAACCCAACCCCCGCCGCCAAATGCGGTTCCAACGCCGCCGCATCCCCCGCCGCCGCCAACGTCAAAACGTCCCGCCCCGACCACAGCCGAGCCTCGCTAAACCCCGCCGGCGGCGCCTCGAAAAACCCCCGCGACGCCCCAGTCAAAGCCCGCACGTCCGCCGGCCCATAATTCAAAATCCACAACGCCGCCGACCGCCCGGTCGTGTGATACCCCGCCGCCTCCTCCGCCTCGATCAGCGCCACAAGCCGATCCCCGGCCAGAAACGCCGCCGCCGACGCCCCCGCAATCCCGGCCCCAATAACAATGCAATCCGTCACATGCGTGTCCACGCCAAGCCCCTCCAGAAAGCGCTTCTTTTTGAAAAAAGAAGCAAAAACTTTCACCCACTTGCGCCGTTCACAACCTGGCGCAACCATGCCCCGCGACCAAGGAGGCCCCATGCCCGACACAGTGCTCCGCAGCGACCGCATCGTCACCCCCGAAGGCGTCATCGCCGCCGATATCGCCATCGAAGCAGGCAAAATCGCCGGCATCGAAAAACTCGGCTCCCTCACCGCCGCGCAAACCATCGACCTCACCGGCCGCATCGTCATGCCCGGCGGCATCGACCCGCACGTCCACTGCGACTGGCACATGCCCGCACCCGAAGGCGGCCAATCCCAAAAGACCCAACCCGCCAGCGTCGTCTCCCGCGCCGCCATCCACGGCGGCACCACCATGATGATCGACTTCGTCCGCACCGCGGACGGTCCCACCATCCCGGCCGCCATCGCCGCGCGAAACGCCGGCTGGACCGGCCAATGCCACGTCGACTACGCCTTCCACCTCATGGTCGAAGGCGACATCGCCCCACTGCACCTCACCGAACTCGCCCAGGCCATCCGCGACGGCCACCCGACAGTGAAAATCTTCACCACCGACATCACCCCCAACCGCAAAGGCCGCATGGTCGATTTCGGCGACATCTGGGAAGTCTTCCAGGTCATCGCCGCCAACCAGGGCCTCGGCGTCATCCACGCCGAAGACAACGACATCGTCATGCACATGTACGGCAAACTGATCCGCGAAGGCCGCACCAGCTTCCACAACATGGCCGAAGTCCACAACGCGCTGTCCGAAGACCTGTCCTTCCGCCGCATCATCCGCCTGGCCGAATCCGTCCCCGGCACCGCGCTCTACATGCTGCACACCTCGGCCGCCTCCGGTGTCGCCGCCATCCGCGAAGCCCGCGCCAAAGGCATCCCGATCTACGGCGAATCCCTCCACCAGTACATGCTCTACACCGCCGAAGACTACAAACGCCCGAACGGCCAGATCTACCACACCTACCCGTCGCTCAAATCCCCCGCCGACCAGGCCGCCCTGTGGTCCGGCACCCTGGACGGCAGCATCAACTGCATCGCGACGGACGAACTCTGCTGCACCCTGGCCCAGAAAACCCAAGGCATCCGCATCGACGACACCACCGGCGGCAACTCCGGCGTCGAACCGCGTGTCGCCCTGATGTACTCCGAAATGGTCGAACGACGGGGTTACTCCCTCGAACAATTCACCGACCTCGTCTCCTCCAACGCCGCCAAAATCCTCGGTATGTACCCCCGCAAAGGCGCCATCGCCGTGGGTTCAGACGCCGACATCACCGCACTCGACCCCACAAAACGCCGCACCATCACGGCGGCCGACCTGCACGAAACCGACTACACCCCCTGGGAAGGCTGGACCGCCCACGCCTGGCCCTGCCTCACCATGCTGCGCGGCAAAATCGTCATGCAAAACGGCATCCTCACCGGCGACCTCACCGACGGAAAATGGATCAGCCGCAAAATCAACCCCGAAATCATCGCCGCGCCAGTGAAGATGTAAAAAGAAGTCTTCTTTTTGTGA
>JANXSA010000591.1 GCA_025352915.1 Rhodospirillales bacterium
CGCCCACCCAGATCGGCAATGTTCCGGCGCGCGCGGCCAGCACCACCGCCATGTGGCTGATTCGGGTGCCGGGCTCCAGCATCACGCAGGCCAGGCCACCAATCGGGATATGGGTGCGGATGCCGTTCTCGTCCACCAGCACAAAAGCGCCATCCAGCACGTCGAGCCGGCCCTTTTCCACAAACATGATCGAGGCGCGGTCGCGCAGCGGAATGGGCCGCGGCGGCGGCAGGCCCGGCATGGGACGTGCGCCGCTCATGCGCGGCGGATCAGCATCAGGCCGCAGCCAAAGGCGCGCGCGCGGCCGAACCCCGCGGCCAGGCCGGCGAGAAAGCGCGTCGGGTCCTGCACAGTCAGGCGGCCCGTCTTGTCCATCCGGCCGAACACGATGTCCCTCGCCCCGTCGCGCGGAATGCGTTCGCGCTGGTAGCCGTCCAACGCCGTATCGCCGTCGATGCCAAACCCATGCACGGCGCCCTGGCGGATCAGCCAGGCCCGGCCCGCTTGGGCAACCACGGCAAGGCGCTGGCCGGCACGGTCGGCCGGCGGCAGGTGCCGCAACGCGTCGAACACCAAATCGTGACGCTTGCCGCGCTCACCCTTTGTCGCCACGCGGGCCACCACGGGATTGGCGCGCAGGCTGAAGCCCAACTGGTCGCCCACCGCCAGGGCGGGCGCGAAGTCCTTGGTGTCGAGCTCGAACAGGTCGTCCAGCTTCGCGGGCGGGCGCGACCACAGGGCGAGGAACCGGCCCGGCGCCTCCTCGCGCCACAGAAAATCCCGCGCCCGGTCGGGTTCGTCGGCGAACAGCGCCCAGATCAGGCGATGCGCGGCCAGCGTGCGGGCGCCGGGTTCGCTGGGCACCAACTGGCGGGCAAGTGCTGCCACCGGCGCGTCGCGCCGCAGCCGGGCACGGGTGAGGAACAGCGTGGTCATTGCCCGCCCACCCCCAGCACCGCCTCCTCGCGCAGGTCGAATTGCCAGCGCCGGCGCGAGCGCGGCTGGTCGCGCCGCAGCTCGACGCGGCGCAATCGGGCATCGCCTGGGGTCACGTCGGCGGCATCCAGCACGATCACCGGCTCGCCCGGCGCATCAGCCAAGCTGTCGCGCAGCCGACCGCGGCCCCGATCGGGCAGCCCCGCCTCCGGCCCGGTGTCGCGCCGGTGCAGCAGGGCGGCGGCAGGATCGGGCGCGTCGCTGACCAGCGGGGCCAGCGGCAGGCCGAGCGGGCAGGATTTGCGGCCGAGGCAGGGGGTGAAGACCGGGCGTTGCATCGCCGCCGCAAGTTCGGCCAGCGACCAACGGGGCGAAGGCTGGCGCGGTGCCGGCTCGCGTGCCCAGATCGCCCCGAGGTGCCACGCGCCGCTGCGATAGTCACGGCGAGAGAGGATGGTGTTCAACTCGGACTTTGGCACCGCCAGTTCCTCCGCGCGGGTGGCGAAGCGCCGGCCCCGCTTCGCCGAGGGCACCTGGGTGGTATGGTAGTCGGCCAGCAGGCGGCCAGGGGCGTGGCAGAACAGCGCGAGCCCGTAGCCTTCGGTCAGGGCGGAATGTGCCGCGTCGTCCTCGCGCAGCAGACCCAGGCAGGCGCCGACCAGTCCGAGCACCGCCGAGCGGCCTGGGCGGTCCCAGCCGGTGCGCCGCTCGCCCACGGCGATGCCGCCGAACGAGGCGAGCGGGGCGACCAGGGCAAAGGTGAGATAGAGGGGCATCGCGCAAGCCGCGGGCGAAGGCGACGATGTCGGCGAGGCTGCCGCCAGTGCCGAGTTCCATCCGGCACGATGCGGTGCCGGCCGGACCATAGGCGGTGTCCAGCGCGGCACGGAACCCGTCCAGTGCGGCGATCGACGCAGCCATCAGGTCGTCACCGGTCACCGCGCGGGCAAACCCGCCGGCCAGGGTGCGCGGCTGGGCGTCGCCGCGTTCGGCGAGAATGAAATGTGCGCGGCCGTGGGCGGCGAAGCTGTTCTGCTTGCCGCTGGGCGCCGCGGTTGCCGCCGCTTCAGCCAGCGCGCCCAGGGCGGTTGCGGCCAGCGCGGCATCGCCGCCGAGATTGGCGCGCAGCAGGACGGTATCGACGCAGAGGTAGATGTAGAACACGCCCGAACCGAAGGCGGCCTCGCCCAGGAATCCGGCGCCGGCGTCCTCGGCGGGCTTCTTCAGGTCGTCGACGGCAGTGTAGTAATCGTCTTCGATCGTCACCCGGTGGGTGGTGATGGCGTGCGCCACCTGGGCGGCGGCCTCGCGATTGAATTCTGGCGTGTCGGCCAGCATGCGTCCGAATAACGCGATGTCGGCGGCCGTGTCGGCGGTGCGCAGCAGGCCAGCTTCCTTGGCGTCCAGCTTCTCGCCCGCCGCCATGCGTTCGGCGAGCGCCAGGGAAGCAGCGCGCTCTTCCGGCGCGATGAAGGCCAGCTGCTCGGTTCGCGTGGGGGCCGGGTCCTTGGCGTCCTTGATCTTGCCGAACACGGCGCCGATCTCGCGCGCGATCTCAACCGCCCGCGCCTCGGCCGTGCCATGCGCGCGCAGATGCGCCAACACCACCTCGCCCAGGCGCTGGGTGCGTTCGCCCATGTGCCCGGCCAGCGCGGTACTGAACACCGGTGAGGTGCGCCAGGCCCGCTTCAGCGCCTGCGACGACAGCCGCAGCCGCGTGGTGCCGCCGACCACGGCGGTCTTCGGCCGGCCGGTGTCGTCGCGGTTGAGGTTGGCGGGCGGGAAGAAGGTGAGCAGGTGGAGTTGCAGAAAGCGGCTCATGCGGCAGTCTCCTCAGCGGTGCGGGCAGCGATCTGCCCCGTGCTCAATTGGGCGTTCCAGTAATCGTAGACCCAGCGCTGGCGGCGGCGATCATTCCAGATCAGCAGGGCGTCGGCGAGGTCACGCACGTTCAGCCGGCCACCGGCCAGCGCCACCATGCGGCGCAGCGCGATCAGCCGCTCGTCCGGTGTGGCGGCCTCCATCACCCGGCGGAAGCGCAGCGGTTTGAGCTTGGCAGTCTCGGGCTTGTCCGGCTGGTCCGGGCCGAGCTGGCGCGCGACCGGCAGCTCCGGCGCATCCTCGCGGACATGCGCCAACACGGCTGCGGCCAGCGCGATCGCCGGCAGGTCGTCGGGGCCGGTGGCGCCGCAGCGGCGGAACAGGGCGATCGTGGCCTGGTCCAGCATCGCCTCGGCCACGGTGCCGCAGCGGCGCAACCGGGCCAGCGCCGCCCGGTCGCCAGGACGCCTGCCAGAAGGGTTGGGTTGCAGCTCCCGCCACCAGTCGGCGGCGGCGCGTGGGGTGGCGATCATGCGGCCTTTCCTTTCGTCTTGGCACGGGTCTCGGCGGGCGGCAGTCCCAGCAGGACGAACAGCGCGCCGCCGTCCTTGCCGAAGCCGATCAGCGAGAAGTGCAACCGGCGTCGAGCGCTGCTGATGCGCGGTGCGGTGGCGAAACTGTCGGGCGTGATCGGGGCGAGTTCGTCGAACAGGGCGAGCGAGAGGCGGTGCAGCAGGGTTTTCCACGCTGCCAGCACCGCGTCCCGCTCTGCCCCGTCGGCGACGCGTTCCAGCGTGGCATAGAAGTCTTGCTCGCTGGCATCTCACAGCCGCTCGCGGGCGGCCGACAGCAGTTCCGCATCGATCTTCACCGTCGCACCGGCACTGAACAGGGCATTGCGAATCGCCTGGCGCAGCAGTCGGGCGGCGATGTCGGCGGCACCGACCAGCCGCGCGGCAAGGTCGTCGAGCCGCGCCGCATTGGGTGCGGCTGGCAGCGGCATCTCGCTCTCGACGAAGCTCCGCGCCTTCATGTTGTCCATGTCGTAGCCAGCGGCGAGCAATCTGGCCGGATTGCGCCCGACGTCGCGCTGCCGCCACTCCCGCCAGAGTGACACGCAGGCGGCCGGAAGATGTGACCCATCGGGACTTGCCGCGACCAGTCCGAGCCAATGGCGATAGCCGATGCCGCCGGGCTGCGG
>JANXSA010000615.1 GCA_025352915.1 Rhodospirillales bacterium
CGCCCAGCCGCAATGGCACCTGCACGAGCTGGATTTCCAGTTCGTCTACATCCTCAAGGGCTGGGTCGAATTCGAATACGAAGACGCAGGCTTCGTCCGCCTCGAAGCCGGCAGCTCCGTCCTCCAACCCCCTCGCGTCAAACACCGCGAAATCCGCCACAGCGACGACGTCGAAATCCTCGAAATCACCTCGCCCGCCGAGTTCGAAACCCGCATGGTGGAAGCGCCCTAAACGGATGGGGGGCAGGCTTACTTCCGGTACTCCCCCATCGCCTTCACCAGCAGATCATGCGGCAACGCATGAATGACCCGCCCCTCGCGCCCGGTCATCGTCTCCGCCGCGCACATCGCATTCAGGATCGCCTCCTCGGTCGCCTCCGCCGCCGCCAGGAACAGGTTCGTCATCGCTTCCGGCGCCAGCATCTTCACCTCACTGACCGGATCGCCCTGCCGCACCCGGTTCCCGGTCGAAAACGCAATAAAAATATCCCCCGACCCGTTCGACCCGATCCCCCCCACCCACGCGAGCCCCGTCGTCGCCCGCCGCGCCAGCCGCTGGCATTGGATCGGCAACAGCGGCGCATCGGTGGCCAGCACCACGATAATACTCCCCGCCTCCCGCGGAACCGTTCGGTGCGACGCCACCACATCCGCCCCAATCAGCCGCCCCACCGGCACCCCATCCACCCGGAACATCTCCCGCGCGCCATAGTTGCTCTGCACCAGCGCCCCCACCGTCCACCCATCAACCACCCGCGACGCCGTCCCCGTCCCTCCCTTGAACTCATGGCAGATCATCCCGGTCCCGCCGCCAACATTCCCTTCCGGCACCGGCCCGCTCTTCGCCGCCTCGATCGCCGCAATCGCCAACTCCATCGTCACCGGAAACCGCTCGCTCTCCGACAACCACCCGTCATAGGTCTCCGCCGCCACCGGCAAATGAAAATTCTGCGTCGCCCCCGCCTTCAACGCCGCCGCACTGATCGCGTCCCGCACTGTGCCCACCGACCAGGTATTGGTGATGCAGATCGGCGCCCCCAACAGCCCCTGCTCGGCCAGCCACGGCAACCCGGTCATCTCGCCATTGCCGTTAAAGCTGCTCGTCCCGGCAAAACAATACTCCTGCCAGATCTCCTCCCCCCGCGGCCACACCGCCGTCACCCCCGTCCGCACCACATGCGGCACATCGGCAATCAACGTCGCCACCCCCACCCGCACCCCCGCCACATCGGTAATCGCGTTCCACCGCCCGGTCGGCAGCATCCCGGTCGAAATCCCCAAATCCCGCAACCGCGCCATCCCGCTCATCCCCATCCTGTCTAAGTCGCGGGCTTGTCTAAGCCGCCCGATCAGTGTCCAACGCACCCACACACTTGCCTAGAGGAAACCCCGCCATGACGGCTATCCCGCTCCCCACTGACCGCGTCCTCGCCCGCACCGAAGGCGCCATCGGCTGGATCACCTTCAACAACCCCGCCCGCCGCAACGCCATGAGTCAGGAAATGTGGGAAGCCATTCCCCTGGCCTTCGACGCCTTCGAAGCCAACTCCGCCATCCGCGTCGTCGTCCTGCACGGGGCAGGGGACAAAGCCTTCGTCGCCGGCGCCGACATCAGCCAGTTCAACGAACTCCGCTCCTCCCCCGAAACCGTCGCCAAATACGACGCCATCTCCGACGAAGCCAGCCGCCGCATCGCCGTCTCCCCCAAACCCACCATCGCCATGATCCACGGCTTCTGCATCGGCGGCGGCGTCGGCCTGGCCGTCTGCTGCGACATGCGCATCGCCAGCCAGTCCGCCAAATTCGGCGTCCCCGCCACCCGCCTCGGCCTCGGCTACGGCCCCTCCGGCGTCAAACGCCTGATGGACCTCGTCGGCCCCAGCCACACCAAGGAAATCTTCTACACCGCCCGCCACTTCTCGGCCCAGGAATCCAAGGAAATGGGCCTGGTCAACCGCGTAACCCCAGACGCCGACCTCGAAACCTACGTCCGCACCTACTGCGCCACCATCGCCGAAAACGCCCCCATGACCATGCGCGCCATCAAGCGCACCGTCGCCGAACTCCTCACCCTCTCGCCCAACGCCAACCTCGCCGAAGCCGACCGCCTGGTCGCCGAATGCTTCGCCAGCGCCGATTATGTCGAAGGCCGCACCGCGTTCATGGAAAAGCGCAAACCAGTCTTCGCGGGACGCTAAGCAAGCACGTTCTTTTTTGAAAGAAAGAACCAAAAAACTTTCATCCATATATAAAGCCCCCCTTGGGGGAGAGGGTTGGGGTAAGGGGTAGACCCACCAGCATCGTCAAAAACCCCGACGCTCTTGCTAAACGAATAAAGTTTTTTTGCTTCTTTTTGTTCACAAAAAGAAGATTCTTCCTTACTCCGGTCAAAAAGGCCCCCACCATGCGCATCGCCTTCATCGGCCTCGGCACCATGGGCACCCACATGGCCACCCACCTGCAACGCGCCGGCCATGACCTGACGGTCCACGACCTCAACGCCCAATCCGCCGCCCGCCACCTCGCCGCCGGCGCCACCTGG
>JANXSA010000633.1 GCA_025352915.1 Rhodospirillales bacterium
GTAGCGCCGCCTGCGCCGCCTGTCACCGCCATTGGGCATGGACATCGCCATATCAGGCGCGCGCCCCGCCGCTGTCGTCCGACAGGCTGGCCTCTGACTGCCGGGAGAGGATGGCGCCGAACTCGGTGGCGAAACCGTCCAGCCGAACGGCGAAACGCGCCAGGTCGGTGCTGATCTTGTTATAGGCCAGCACGGCGGGGATGGCCGCGATCAGCCCAACGGCGGTGGCGAACAGCGCCTCGGCGATGCCGGGTGCCACCACTGCCAGGTTGGTGTTCTGCATCTGTGCGATGGCGGAGAAGCTGTTCATGATGCCCCAGACGGTGCCGAACAGGCCGATGAACGGAGCCGTCGACCCCACGGAGGCAAGGAAGATCATCCACTTCTCCAGCGCCTCCATCTCGCGCGAGATGGTCACGTTCATCGCCCGCTCAACCCGCTCGCGCGCAAAGCCATGCGCGATATCCGCCCCGGCGGCGCGGGTGCTGCGGCGCCATTCGGTCATCGCGGCTCCGAACACCGCGGCCATCGGATGGGCGGGCTTGGCGCCCTCGATGTCATACAACTCGTCCAAGCTGCCGCCCGACCAGAAGCGATCCTCGAAGCCATCGGCAGCCCGCGTGGCCCGGCGCAGGCTGGTCACCTTCTCGAACACGATCGCCCAAACCCATACGCTGGCGGCGATCAACATCAGCATGACGATCTTCACCACGATGTCGGCCTGCAGGAACAATCCCAGCAGCGACATGTCGACGCCCGCCCCCAGCTTCACCGCGTCCACGGCACGATCCACGGTCCAGTCCCTTCAATCCCGAACATGACCCTGAAAGCGGATCATGGTCCCTTTATGCCCGACGAACGGCCGATCCGTGGCCGCGAAGTCCTATTCCCGCGACAGCGCCCGCATCGCATCGCGCCAGCGCGGCGGGATGCGCGCCGGACGCTGGTCGGCGATCCGGCCACAGACCAGCTGCACCTCGATGCGCGCCAACGGCTCCGAGCCGCGCAGCACATCCTGGCGCAGCTCAACAGTCGCGCCGCCCACGGCCAGCGTCGTGGTCTCGACGATCAGCGAATCATCCAGCCGCGCCGGTGCCAGATAATCCACTTTGATGCGCCGCACCATGAAGAATAGGCCATGCAGGGCCGTCATGTCCGCATGCGGCACACCCAAGTCGCGCAGCGCCTCGGTCCGCCCGCGCTCGGCGAAGCGCAGGTAGTTGGCGTGATAGACGATGCCGCCGGCGTCGGTGTCGTCGTAATAGACGCGCACGGGGTGGCGGTGCGGGGTCATTCGTCGTCCGGCAGCAGGTCGAGCATCGATTGCGGCCCGCTCGGCGGCGTCAGGCCAAGATGACGCCAGCCGCGCTCGCCCAACATGCGGCCGCGCGAGGTGCGCAGCATCAGCCCCTCCTGGATCAAATAGGGCTCGATCACATCCTCCAGCGTATCGCGCGCCTCGGCCAGGGCTGCGGCCAGCGTCTCCACCCCCACCGGCCCGCCGGCATGATGCTCGGCCATGCGCCTGAGATAGCGCCGGTCCATCGCATCCAGCCCGAGCTTGTCGACCTCCAGCCGCAACAGCGCCGCATCGGCAATCTCGCGCGTCACTGCGCCGGCCTTCTGCACCAGGGCGAAATCGCGCACCCGGCGCAGCAGCCGCCCGGCAATGCGCGGGGTGCCGCGCGAGCGCCGGGCGATCTCGCGCGCGCCCGCGGCGGTCAGGTTGAAGCTGAGCTTGCTGGCGCCGCGGGACACAATAAATTCAAGCTCTTCCGGTGTATAGAACACCAGCCGCAGCGGAATGCCGAAGCGATCGCGCAGCGGTGTGGCCAGCAGCCCCTCCCGCGTCGTCGCGCCAACCACAGTGAATGGGGCGAGGTCGATACGCACCGACCTTGCCGCGGGACCTTCACCGATGATCAGGTCGAGTTGAAAATCCTCCATCGCAGGATAGAGGATTTCCTCGATCGCCGGTTGCAGGCGGTGGATCTCGTCGATGAACAGCACGTCGCGCGGCTGCAAATTGGTCAGGATGGCGGCAAGGTCGCCGGCGCGCTGGATCACCGGGCCCGAAGTGGCGCGAAACCCCACGCCCAGCTCGCGCGCCACGATCTGCGCCAGCGTGGTCTTGCCCAGGCCAGGCGGGCCATGAAGAAGCACATGATCAAGCGCTTCGCCGCGATGCCGAGCCGCCTCGATGAAGATCGCCAGGTTCTCCCGGCTCGCCTTCTGCCCGGTGAAATCCGCCAGCGACTGCGGCCGCAGCGTCGCCTCGGCGGCATCCTCCTCGGCGCGCG
>JANXSA010000644.1 GCA_025352915.1 Rhodospirillales bacterium
CACGCCACCTGTTCGGCACCGATGGCATCCGCGGCACCGCGAACACCGAGCCGATGAACGCCGAGACCGTGCTGCGCCTCGGCCAGGCCGCCGGCCTGCTGTTCACCCGCGGCAACCACCGGCACCGCGTGGTGATCGGCAAGGACACCCGCCTGTCCGGCTACATGCTGGAACCCGCCCTCGTCGCCGGCTTCATCGGCGCCGGCATGGACGTGGTGCTGGTCGGCCCGCTGCCCACCCCGGCCATCGCCATGCTCACCCGCAGCCTGCGCGCGGATCTGGGCGTGATGATCTCGGCCAGCCACAACACCTTCGAGGATAACGGCATCAAGCTGTTCGGCCCCGACGGATTCAAGCTGTCAGACACCACCGAGGCCCAGATCGAGCATCTGATGGGCATTGACCTTGCGCCGCGCATGGCCAGTTCGCGAAAACTCGGCCGCGCCAAGCGCATGGAGGATGCCGGCGGACGCTACATCGAATTCGCCAAGAACACCTTCCCCCGCGGCCTCCGGCTCGACGGGCTGAAGATCGTCGTCGATTGCGCCAATGGCGCCGCCTACAAGGTCGCCCCCACCGTGCTGTGGGAACTCGGCGCCGAGGTGATCAGCGTCGGCGTCTCGCCCGATGGCTTCAATATCAACCAGGATTGCGGCTCGACCGTGCCGAACTTCCTGCGCGGCGAGGTCCGCCGCCACGGCGCCGATCTCGGCCTGGCGCTGGATGGTGACGCCGACCGGCTGATCCTGTCCGACGAGCGCGGCAGCATCATCGATGGCGACCAGGTGCTTGCCCTGATGGCGCGCTCCTGGCGCGCCGCCGGGCGGCTGACCGGCGACGGCATCGTGGCCACCGTGATGTCCAATCTCGGCCTGGAACGCTACCTGCAGGGCGAGGGCTTGAGCCTGCACCGCACCCAGGTCGGCGACCGCTACGTGATGGAGAAGATGCGCGCCGGCGGCCTCAACATCGGCGGCGAACAATCCGGCCACATGATCCTGTCCGATTACGCCACCACCGGCGACGGCCTGCTGGCGGCGCTGCAAGTGTTGGCCGTGCTGGTCGAACAGGGCCGCCCGGCCAGCGAGGTGTGCAGCGTCTTCCACCGCCTGCCGCAGAAGCTGCGCAGCGTCCGCTTCACCGGCGACTCGCCGCTCGACGCGCCGAAGGTCCAGGCCGCCATCGCCGCCGCCGAGGCCCGCCTGTCCGGCACCGGCCGCCTGCTGATCCGCAAATCCGGCACCGAGCCGGTGATCCGCGTGATGGCCGAAGCCGAGGACGAGGTTCTGGTCGAAAAGATCGTCGACGAGCTTTGCGCTCTGATCGGCCAGGCCGCCACCCTGGCCTCGCAGGGCGGGCTATAGCGCGACATGCACGGCCGCGTCCTCATCATCGCCGGCTCCGATTCCGGCGGCGGCGCCGGCATCCAGGCCGACATCAAGGCGGTCACCGCACTTGCCGCCTTCGCCATGACCGCGATCACCGCGCTGACGGCGCAGAACACGCTCGGCGTCCAGGGCGTGCATCCCGTGCCCGTCGACTTCCTGCGCCTGCAAATCCGCAGCGTCGTCGATGACCTCGGCGTCGACGCGATCAAGACCGGCATGCTCGGCGACGCCGCCACCATCGACGCCGTTGTCGATGAACTCGCCCGCCTGCCAGGGGTGCCCGTGGTGGTCGACCCGGTGATGGTCGCCAAGGGCGGACACAAGCTGCTGGCGGACGCGGCGGTGGACCATCTGCGCCGCACCCTGTTGCCGCGCGCCACCGTGCTGACACCGAACCTGCCGGAAGCCGAACTGCTGACCGGCATGACCATCGCCACCGAGGCCGACATGCAACGCGCCGCCCGCATGCTGCTGTCCTTCGGCGTGCCGGCGGTCCTGCTCAAGGGCGGCCATCTCGACAGCCCGGACGTCGTCGACCTGCTCGCCACCGCCGACGGCGTGCAGGAATTCCGCTCCGAACGCCTGCACACCCGCCACACCCACGGCACCGGCTGCACCCTGGCCAGCGCGGTCGCCGCCGGCCTCGCCCAAGGCATGACCCTGCCCGCCGCCGTCGACCGGGCTCGGCGCTACGTCCATCGCGCCATCGCCACCGCCCCCGGCTACGGCGCTGGCCACGGCCCGCTCGACCACGCCAATACCGTCGATGTGACCCGCCTCGACCATTAGCAGGCTGCCTTATCGAAGCCTGGCCCCGCCGCGAGGATAAGCAGTCCGCTTGGCCACCCGCATCACCATCCGGGACGAGGCG
>JANXSA010000656.1 GCA_025352915.1 Rhodospirillales bacterium
GCTGACCGCGCTCGCAGCAATCCGAGAGGCACTCGCAGGGAAGCCAATCATCCGAGATGGATGATCACCGACGGGGGGGGGGAGCAGTTACGATCCTGGAGTGCGGCCTAGGCATCAGCGGAATGCAATTACGAAATTACAGCAAATATAACGCGATTCCACACTCCTCAATCCCGCGGTAATCTTCGCGGCAGCGATTTCATCGGCCGCCCCTCGGAGTTCGGATACCACAGGATCGCCCCACGCTCCTTGCGGGTGAGGCGCTTGGGCTTCGGCGGTTTCACCTTCTTCGGACGTTTCTTGCGCGGGCGGCGCGGGAGTGGAGGGACGCAGGGGTGCTGCATGCCGAGTATATGGCACATCGGCCGCAACACGCGCTGCGCCTGCGGCGAGTTGCGACGATCTCCGGGCGGTCCAGCAGCTAGGTAATCTGCGCGTTGAACACCCGCGCCTCCCATCCGAGCTGCCCGCCCTCACCCTTGTTGCGCGGAAAGGCCAAGCGCGGCCGCGCCCGTTCCTTCCTCGGCGCCCCGGCACGGGATTTCCGCGTGGGGAACGCGTCCCCCGCCGCGATTCACTCCAGCACCCGGCCAAACCGCCGCGCGCCACCCACCAGATAGCTCCACATCACCTCCCAGTCCGTCTGCTTGGGATGGCGCACCAGCAACTAGGCCATCGCCTTCACCAGATTCACCACAATGCGCAGCATCAGCGTCACCACTTCGGCGTGCAGGGCGGCGTGGGAGAGTTTCTCACATCCGTTATGTCTTATTATCTAACTGTTGACGACAGGCGGATCGAGGGAATTTTTCTTTTTTAGGCAAAAAATAAGAGCGACTCGGTCGGGTTTGGCGACAACACGATATTTGCAACCGCGGCCAGGGCCTGCTCAGCCTGACCGTCGGCGTCGGTCATGGCGCGGCGATCACCCTGGCCGGGTATGGTCGCGCGCCTACATCTGGTGGTAGGAGGCCGGACCCAGCACGGCCGCGCGCATACGGGTCTGCAGCACCGCCCCATCGCGCGGCGGCAACACCAGCTTCAGCGACGCCGCCTCGATCTTGGCCACCGCGAAGAGCAGCCCGTCGGCGTGGATCGCGGCATGCAGTGCAGGCACCTCATTGGCGCGGGTGACCGACATCGTCCGCGCGAATCCAGCGCCAAGCGCCATCGCCACCAGGTCGACGCCATGGCCCGTCGCGGTCTCCTGCATGCCGGTCTCGCCGTAATGCTCGTTGTCCTGCACCAGGATCGCGAGATTGGGCGGCCGCTTGACGGCGATGGTCGCGAGACTGCCAAGCCCCATCAGCATTTCACCGTCGCCGGTAATGACCAGCACTTTCCGGCGCGGCTGCGCCAAGGCAAGGCCGAGCCCGATCATCGTCGCCCCACCCATACCGCCCCACAGGGGCAGGTTCTCGTCGCAGTCGCCCACCGCCGTGATGTCCCAGGCGGGCGCGCCGAGCCCGGCGACCACCAGCATGTCGCCACGATCGCGCAGCACCGCGCGGCACAGCTCGCGCCGATCAAGCCGGCCTGATTTTCCCGTCAGCGCCATCGGCTCAATCCTTCCCGAAGGTTTTTGCACCCAGCACGCGCTGCCCGATCAGGGTCGCGGCGGGACGGAATGTGTTGAACGCCAGCCGCAGCGTGGCATCCACCGTGGGGGCCACGTCCTCCGGCCGGTCGGCGCGGTGCACCAGTGTGCCCATCGCCTCCAGCACGGTCTGCGTCGCCTGCCCCATCGGCACCTGGGCCGGATTGAACTCGCCGAAATCGCCGCGCATCGTCACGATCATCGGCATCGGCGTGCGATGCAGTGTCGCCAGCGAGAGCATGTTGACGCAGTTGCCCACGCCCGAACTTTGCATCAGCAGCACGCTCTTGTCGCCGCCGAGCCAGGCGCCGGCCATCAGCGCGACGCCCTCCTCCTCGGTGGTGAGGATGGTGACCTGCATGGCATTGTCGGCGAGGCAGCGCCGGATCAGCCGCGTGTGCCCGGCATCCGGCACCAGTGCGACCTGACGAATATTATGTATTTTCAGAACATTATAGATGTCATCCGGCCATGTCGGCTCGGTCTTCAGCGCATCCACTGCGTCGTCCTTCGTCATGCTTGCCCTCCGACTCTGCACGATGCGGCGCGCCTGCCCGGCAACCAAACAAACCGCCCGTCGCCGTCTTGTCAAACTGCCCGCCCGATGTCCTCGATCAGCACCGCCCCGGGCCAGCGGCCCTCGCGCACGAGATCGCGCACGACCGGCGGGATCATCGCCGCCAAGGCGCCGGCGATGGCGCTCTGGCGCTCCCGCGGCTGCTGCATCAGCGACAGCGCCCAGGAGGCGCGCGGACGCAATGGCCAGGCGTCCAGCGTGCCCAGCGGCATGTCGGCCAGGAAGGCGCCCTGGGTGAGCAGGCTGAAGCCGAGCCCCTCGCGCAGCAAAGCGCGGATGATCATGTGGTCGTCGACCTCCATGCGCACGTTCAGCCGGATGCCATATCGGGCCAGCCAGCCTTCCAGCAGTCGCCGCGAGGCGTTCGGCTGGGCGGGCAGGATGAGCGGCAGCTCGGCAAGCTGCCTGGTGTGCACATAGCCGTTGGCCGGATCGATCGCGCCGCGGCGGCCGACCAGAAAGACCTCCTCGCGCACCAGCGGCGTGATGGCGAAGCCCGGTTGCGGGACCGGGTCATGCAGGCAGGCGACGTCGACGCGACCGCGGGCCATCCATTCCTGGACATAGAGGCTGAACCCCCCGACCACGTGAAGGAACACGTTCGGAAAGGTCGCGGACATCCGGCGGGTCAATTCGGGCACCAGCATGTTCCCCGCCGCCGGCGGTACACCCAGTGTGACGGTCCCCGAGGCGTGCACCTGGCCGCGGCGGATTTCATCCTCGGTCTGATCGAACTGGCGCAGGATCATGCGAGAGCGCTCCAGCAGCGCCCGCCCGGCCTCCGTCAGGCTGACGCCGTGGCTCAGCCGCACGAACAGCTTGTGCCCCAGGGAATTCTCGAGGGTGCGGACCTGGCGACTGACCGCGGGTTGCGAAATGCGCAGCACCTCGGCGGCGCGGCTGTAGCTGCCGAACTCGGCGACGGCCTGAAAGTAGCGCAGTGCCCGGGTCTCCATCGTCGCCAGCCTCCTCATGACTTCGTATTTCTGTAATATCATATATAATTGTTATGCATTGGACAGGCATGCATCGCGCTTCTAGCGTCGTGCCCGATCGTCGCAGATGGCAGGGGAACGCACGCAGTGAAATTCGGGCTGATGACGCAGATGCAGATGCCGCGCCCTTGGGGACCCGATGCGGAAATCGAAACCTACGCCAACGCCATCGCCCAGGCCGAAGCGGGGGAGGCCGCCGGCTTCAGCCATTTCTGGATCACCGAGCAACATTTCTTCTCCGAAATCGGCCACAGCGCCTGCCCGGACATGTTGCTGAGCGCCATCAGCCAGCGCACCTCGCGCATCCGCCTCGGCTTTTCAGTCGTGCTGATGACGGTGAACAATCCCTATGCGATCGCCGAACGTGTGGCGACGCTCGATGTACTCAGCCGCGGGCGGGTCGACTTCGGCATGGGTCGCGGCTCGACGCCGTATATGGTCGATGCCTTCGGAGTCGATCGCGTGCATGACCGCGCCATCGCCGCCGAAGCCACCACGGCGGTCATGCAGATGTTCCGCGAGGAACGTTTCAGCGGCTACAAGGGCACGCATTTCGACCTTCCGCCGCGCGAAGTGCTGCCGCGGCCCGTGCAGCGGCCGCATCCCCCGCTGTGGGCGGCGGCATCGAATCTCGACAGCTACGAACGCATCGGCCGCCAGGGGCTGGGCGTGATCGGCGTCACCCGCAACAGCGTCGGCGAATCCCGCGAGGCGATCCGCAAATATCGCGCGGCGATCCGTGCGGCCGATCCCGCCGACCTCATCGGGTCGTATGCGAACGAGCAGGTCGGCGGGTTCGCGCTGGCGTGCTGCGACCCCGACGACCGCGTTGGCCGCGATCGCGCCTGCGCGGCGGCGCGCTGGTACAACGGCGACAACGACGTCGCGCTCAACAAGGTTCGTTTCGCCACCGCCGGCGGCGTCGAGGCGGTGGTGAGCAAATTCCGCAACCGCACCAACGAACAGCTGATCGAGGATGGCATGGCCATCGGCGGCAACCCCGACACAGTCAGTCGGGTGGTGGAGAAATGGGCGGAGGCGGGTCTCGACCAGATGATCTTCTTGCTGCAGGCTGGCCGGATGACACAGGATCAGGTGCTGGGATCGATCGAGCTGATCGGCAAGCATGTGATCCCGCGTTTTGTTTCGGCGACGGCTGTGGCCTGAACTGAACGCCTCGCGTTGATTGCGACTTCAACGGCGCGATCAATGCGTCCACTAGGAGAGAATATTATGCTCGGTTCCTGGATAAGAGGTATCGCTTCGGCTGGGCTGCTCGTTTGCGCGGCTGCGTTCGCGGCACAGGCGCAGCCCGCCAAGCTCGACATAGCCGCATCAAACACTTGGTGGGGGCAGGTGCCGATCATGGTCGCGATCGACAAGGGCTTCTTCAAGGAGCAGGGCATCGAAACCGAGCTCAAGAACATCGGTGCGTCCGGCGATCGGGTGGCGGCGCTGACGGCGGGATCGGTGGCGTT
>JANXSA010000697.1 GCA_025352915.1 Rhodospirillales bacterium
CGCTTCTCCGCCTCCTCCAGCATGTGGAGATGGGCATCCAACTCCTTCTGGTCGCGCCAGGCGGTGCCGTAGATGCGGCTGAGCATCGGGTTGCGATGATCGCCGCGCCAATAGGCCCCGGCCACCTTCATCAGCTTGAACGCGGTGCCGACATCGCCGGTGCCGCGCATATGCGGCCCACGGCACAAATCGATCCAGTCGCCCTGGCTGTACAGCGTGATCACCTCGGTATTCGCAAGGTCGCGGATCAACTCGGCCTTGTAAGCCTCGCCCTTGGCCTCGAAGAACGCGATGCCCTCGTCGCGGTCGATCACGCTGCGCACGAACGGCGCGTTCCTGCCGACGATCTCGCGCATCTTCGCCTCGATGGCGGCAAAATCCTCGGTGGTGAACGGCTCGTTGCGGGCGAAATCGTAGTAGAACCCGTTCTCGATCGACGGCCCGATCGTCACCTGGGTGCCGGGAAACAGCGCCTGCACTGCCTCGGCCAGCACATGGGCGCAATCGTGGCGGATCATCTCCAAGGCATCCGCGTCGCGCCGGGTCACAAACACGATGCCGGCGTCGTGCTCGATGACCGTCGACAAATCCACCAGCTTGCCGTCCAGCTTCATCGCCAGCGCCGCCCGCGCCAGGCCGGGCCCGATCGCCGCCGCCACGGTAGTGCCCGCAACCGGCGCGTCGAAATTGCGCACGGAGCCGTCGGGCAGCGTGATGGCGGGCATGCAGGGGGTCTCCTGAACCAAAATTGGCCAAGCTCTATGGCCTCAAGGCAGGGCCGCCGCAACCCTCTGAAGGCTCATGTCGGCCAGCACCTTCTCGCGTAGCACGACGGCCCAGCTGCCGTCGGGCCCGCGCGGCGCATTCATCCCCGGGTCGCTCTCGCCGGAGAACAGCGCGATCACCCGGGCTCCGGCGGCGGCGGCCATATGCGTCGGCCCGGTATCATTGCCGACAACGAACGCGGCGCGCGCGGCAATGGCGAAGATGTCCAGAACGTCGGTCTGCCCGGTCAGGTCCACCGCTTGCGGGCACACGGCACAAATCTCGGCGGCAGCCGCCATCTCATCCCGCCCGCCGACGATCACCGGCACCAGCCCGCGCGCCACCAGCATCGTGCCGAGCGCGCCATACTTCGCCGCCGGCCAGCGCTTGACCCCGCGATGCGCCGACGCGCCGGGCACCAGCACGGCAAACCGGGCGGGCAGGGGGGGCACCGGCCGATCGGTCAGGAACGCAAGATCCGGCGTCGGAAAGGCGCTGACCCCGGCCAACCGCAACTGGTCCTCCTGGCGCTCCAGCGTGTGCATCCGCTCCCGCGCCGCGCCGCGCTGCGGATGCGAACACCCCGACGCAATTCCCGACCAGGCTGGCCGCCCGGCCAGCTGAAAATACCAGGATGACCGGCCGGAGGTCTGCAAGTCGTAGGTCATGCCAAACCCGGACAAATCCCGCCGCAACCGCAGCAATCCCGGCAAATCCCAAAACGCCGGCCGCGCATCCACCAAAACCCTGTCAAACCACGGCGACGCCTCGGCCAGCGCCACATAGGGCCGCGACGTCAACAGGGTGATCTCGGAATCCGCGTGATGCGCCCGGATCGCCGCAAAGGCGCGGAACGACAGCACGAAATCGCCCAGCGCGCTGAGCCGGATCACCAGGACCCGCTTCATCCCCCGACTTCGCGCCTTGCAACGTCGTGCCCCAGCACTTCTCGGTACACGTCCAAAGTGGCGTCCTGCATCGCCTTCACGGTGAACCGCGCCCGCACCATCGCCCGCGCCTGGACGCCCATGTCGAGCCGCGTTTCCAACGCCTGGCCCAGCACCGCATCCAGCATATTCGCCAGCTCGTCCGGATCGTTCGGCCGCACCCGCCAGCCGGTCACGCCATGGATCACCGTCTCCACCGCCCCGCCATGGTCGGTGGCGATCACCGGCCGCGCCATCGCCTGCGCTTCGATCACCACCCGCCCGAACCCCTCCGGCGCGGTCGAGGCATTCACCACCACATCCGACAGCTTGATCGCCGCCGGCATGTCATCGACGTTGCCGACAATGCGCACCCGATGCTCGACATTGAGCCGCCGTGCCAGGCTGGCCAGTTCCGCCGCATAGCCGCGCCGCCCCTGGTCCGATCCCGCCAGCACCACCACCGCCTCGGCATTGCGCATCCGCGCCAGCGCCTGGATCAGCACGGTTTGCCCCTTCCAGCGCGTCAGCCGGCCCGGCAACAGGATGATCGGATGGCCGTCCTCCACCCGCCAGGCCCGCGCCAGCCGCGGCACCCTGTCGCCATTCACCCGCTCGGGATCGAAGATATCGGGGTCCACCCCGCGCGGCACCATGCGGATGCGCTGTGGCGGCACCCCGTGGCGCTGCTGGATCAGCTCGGCGATGAAGCCACTGATGGCAATCACCAGCGCGCCGCGCGCCATCACCGCGTTGTAGCGCCGCTTGAACGGCAG
>JANXSA010000710.1 GCA_025352915.1 Rhodospirillales bacterium
CCCCTGAGCCGAAGGCGCTTATAGGTGGAGGTCCAGGGTCTCGGACCCTGGTGGGGTCCGGGGCAAAGCCCCGGCCTTCCTTCTACGCGCTGTCTTTCCCCGGCACGGTGTTCAGCAGCCGCGTGGTGATCGCCAGCGGCAGCAGCCCGACCAGTCGCGCCGCCAGGCCCATCCACCACGGGAAGATGATCCGCCGTTTCCCGCGCATCAGCCCGCGCAGGATGATCCCCGCCGCCCGTTCGGCGGTCATCAGCCCGGGCATCGGGAAACGGTTGCGCACGGTCATCGCGGTGCGCACATAGCCCGGACAGATGCTGGTCATCAGCACCCCATGCCGCCGTGCGATCGCCGCGGTGGCGACGGTCCAGGCATCGGCAGCGGCTTTCGACGCGCAATAGGCCGGCGCACCCGGCGCCGGCACAAAGGCGGCAACCGACGACACCACGGCAATCCGCCCGCGCCAGCCATCCACCCCTTCCGGCTGGGCCTGGATGACGGCCAGCGCCGGCAGCGCGGTGTTGAGCACCCCGTGCAGGTTGACGTCGAAGATCGCGCGCGCCTGGGCATCGCTTTCCGGCCGCCCATTGCCGGTCCCGGCAGAAATGCCGGCATTGGCCACCACCAGGTCGAGATACCCAACCCCGCCGATCCAGTCCGCCATCGCCTCGCGGTCGGCCACGTCCAGCACTCGCGCATGCACGATGGCCCCGCGCGCCCGGCAGGTGACGGCGACATCCTCCAGCCGCGCGGCGTTACGCCCGCACAGATGCAGCACCGCACCGGGCCTGGCACAGGCGGCGGCCAGCGCCGCCCCGATGCCGGAGGACGCACCAGTAATCAGCACGGAGGCAAAAGCGGATTGGTCCATGTTGGGAGTGTAGCGCGGCGCTGCTACAAGGTCGCGCGCCGTATCGGGAACTGAACAATGACTCTCGCCTCCATGACCGGCTTCGCCCGCAGCGAGGCCGCCGGACCCGGACCGACATCGTGGTCCTGGGCCTGGGAATTGCGCAGCGTCAACGGCCGCGGCCTGGAACTGCGCATGCGCCTGCCCGGCGGCTTCGACGCCCTCGAACCCACCCTGCGCGACCTCGCCGGCAAACAGCTCAAGCGCGGCAACGTCACCGCCAACCTAACCATCCGCCGCGAGGAAGCCCCCCGCATGGCGCCCGACATGGCGGCGATCGAACAAGCGCTGGCGCTCGCCCTCGACCTCGCCGCCCGCATCCCCGGCGCCCCGCCACCCCGCGCCGAGGCCCTGCTCGCCCTGCCCGGCGTGCTGCGCGCCGGCGCCGAGACCCGCGAGGAGGTCAGCGCCCCCCAGCTCGAAGCCGTCCGCGCCGGCTTCGCCCAGGCGCTCGATGCCCTGGTGGTCGCCCGCCGCGCCGAAGGCGCCCGCCTGGCCGGCACGCTGGCGACGTTGCTGGCCGAAATCACCACCCTGTGCCAACGCGCCGCCGCCGAGGCCGCCGACCAGCCCGCCGCCCAGAAGGCCCGCATGCTGGAAACCGTCCGCGCCCTGCTCGCCGAACTCCCCGCCCTGCCCGCCGAACGCATCGCCCAGGAAGTCGCCCTCCTCGCCGGCAAATCCGACGTGCGCGAGGAACTGGACCGGCTGGACGCCCATCTCCACGCCGCCCACGCCCTGCTCGCCGAAGCCGAGACCATCGGCCGCCGCTTCGACTTCCTGGTCCAGGAGTTCAACCGCGAGGTGAATACCCTGTGCGCCAAGAGCGCCAGCGTCGCCCTGACCGCCACCGGCCTGAAACTCAAGGCCGCAATCGAACAACTCCGCGAACAGGTGCAAAACATCGAATGAGCACCATGATCGGGCGCGCCCCGCTTTGCCTGGTCATCGCCGCCCCCTCCGGCGCTGGAAAAACCTCGCTCACCCGCGCCCTGCTGGAACAGGAACCCGCCCTGCGCCTGTCGATCAGTATCACCACGCGAACCCCGCGCGACAGCGAAACCGACGGCCTAGACTACCATTTCCGCGACCAACCCACATTCGACACGACGGCGTCAGCCGGCGGCTTCCTCGAACACGCCGGCGTCTTCGGCCGCAGCTACGGCAGCCCCCGCGCCCCGGTCGAACACTGGCTCGAACAGGGCCACGACGTGGTCTTCGACATCGACTGGCAGGGCCACCGCCAGGTCCGCGCCGCCCTGCCGGGCCGCGTCGTCGGCCTGTTCATCCTGCCGCCTTCGCGCGCCGCCCTCGAATCCCGCCTGACCCAGCGCGGCGACACGCCCTCCGCCATTGCCGGCCGCATGGCCCGCGCCACCGACGAAATGTCCCACGCCGGCGAGTTCGACCACATCGTGGTCAACGACGACTTCGCCACCGCCCTGGCCCAGGCCCGCGCCGTGCTCCAGGCAGCCCGCCTCGCCCGCACCCGCCTGCCCGGCCTGGACGGCTTCCTCGAAGCATTGTCGCAATGACCTGATGGGCGTCCTGTTCAGCATCGTCGCCCCGGTCTTCGCCCTGATCGGCCTCGGCGCCGCGGCCATCCGCCTGCGCCTGCTCGACACCGGCGCCGTCCGCGGCATGAGCGACTTCGTGTTCTACCTCGCCATGCCCAGCCTGCTGTTCCGCTCCATGGTGACCGCGCCGCCGCTGCGCCTGCTCGACGTCGCCGGCTCGTTCATCACCGGCGCCCTCCTCCTCTTCATCTTCGCCGCCCTGCTCAGCCGCCTCGTGTTCCGCGCCCGCATCTCGACCGCCGGCGTATTCGCGCTCAACGCCGTCTTCGGCAACACCGTCATGCTCGGCGTCCCCATCATCGACAGCGCCTATGGCGCCGAGGGCGTCGCCTACCTGCTCGCGGTCGTCGCCTTCCATTCCGCCCTGCTGCTGCCGCTGGCCACCATCCTGATCGAAGCCGATGGCGGCGGCGGCAGCCGCACCCCACTGGACGTGCTGCGCGCCGTCGCCCCCGGCCTGCTGCGCAACCCCGTGGTGATGGTCATCATCGCCGCCCTGGCCTGGCGCGCCACCGATCTCGGCCTCGCCGCACCGGTCGAACGCCTGCTCCACCTCCTCGGCGCCGCCGGCCCGCCGCTCGCCCTGTTCTGCCTCGGCGCCACGCTCCCGAAGCCCGAAGGCCTCAAGGGCCTGCGCGACGTCGCCCTGGCCAGCGCGCTCAAGCTCCTGGCCATGCCCGCCCTGGTCGCCGGCCTCGCCTGGCTCGCCGGCGTCCGAGACGTCGCCTTCGCCGTCGTCGTCCTCGCCGCCGCCATGCCCACCGGCGCCAACGCCTTCCTGCTGGCCCGCCGCTTCGGCACCATGATGGAAGCCTCCGCCAGCACCGTGGTCGTCAGCACCGCCCTCTCCCTGCTCACCCTCACCGCCCTGCTCGGCTGGCTACGCTAGAGCAACATCCGATCAGACGGAATCGTCTGATCGGATAAAGTTGCTCGCCAAAACAGAGAGCTAGAGCGAAAATTGTGCGCCTATCAGCACGGCTTTCGCTCTAGCGCCGCCACCACATCGCGCGCCACCTGCCCCCAATCCCCCAGCTTCCTCTGCCGGAACAACCGCACCGACGGATACCAAGGCGTCGTCTCCCCCCGCAGCCCCCACCGCCAATCCGCCCGCCGCGGCAGCATCAGCCAGCACGGCTTGCCCATCGCCCCCGCCACATGCGCCACCGACGTATCCACCGTCACCACCAGCTCCAACCCGGCAACAACCGCCATCGTATCGGCATAACTCTCGATCTCCGGCCCCAGATTGACCAGCGGCGCCCGCCAAACCTGCCCGGCCACCTGCCCCTCCGCCCCCCCCATCTGCAACCCAACCCAACAAACCCCCCCCGCCCCCCCCAGCGGCGCCCCCCCCAACGGCGCCAACCCCGCCAAACTAGCCGACCGGGCAAAATCAAACGGATGGTTCGCCCGCCCCGCCCACA
>JANXSA010000717.1 GCA_025352915.1 Rhodospirillales bacterium
GGCCCAGAAATCGACCAGCACCGGGATGGTGCGCGAGGCCTCGATCACGTCGGCCATGAAGGTGGCCTGGGTGCCATCGATGATGATGGCGGCGCCGGGGGTTGGGGCCGCCGCTGGTGCCGGGGTCTGTCCGATGATGTGGTCCATGGTCTGGCGTCCTCGCCGCTGGTGTCTTGATCTCTAGATGTAGCGCGCGTCGGGGTTGGCAAGCTAGGTCGGTGGACAGAACAGTTCGTGCAGGACTTGGACGACGCGCTCGGCCTTGGGGTCGGCGACGCGGTAGTGGATGGTCTGGGCGGCGCGGCGGGTGGCGACCAGGCCCTGGCTGCGCATCATTGCCAGGTGTTGCGACAGGGCCGGCTGGGCCAGGCCGACGGCTTCGGCCAGCGCGCCGACGGACATCTCGCCGTGCTCCAGGAGGTGACACATTACCAGCAGGCGGCGTTCGTTGGACAACAGGCGCAGCAATTGCGCCGCCTCGGCGACGCGTTGTTCGAGCACCTGGGTGCTGCCGGGGGTCACCACGATCATGGCGCGGGGCCTATGTGACGGCGGCGAGGGCGGCGCGGGCGAGGTCGCCGATGATCGCCTCGCCGGTATTTGGGTCGGAGATCGCCTTGCCGGCGATGGGGTCGGCGATCTCGACGTAGATCGAGAGGATCAGCGGGCCGGTGGGGGTCATGATGAAGCCGACATCGTTGGTCACGCCGGGCAGGCTGCCGGTTTTGCTGCCCCAGCGCGGGCGGTTGGTGCGGGGGAGGTGGCGGGCGATGCGGCGGTCGTTGGTCTGTTTTTCGAGCTGGCCGATCATCGCGGCGCAGGAGATGGGGGAGGCGGCGGTGTTGGCGAACAGGGCGGCGATGAGGCTGGCGTATTCGCCGGGGACGGCCCAGTTCTCGCTTTCGCCCGGCAATGGCGGGCGGCCGCGCATCGGGCGGCCGAGCACCGAGTTGGTCATGCCGAGGGACTGCATGGTGGCGTTGGTTTCGGCCATGCCGACGCGATTGATCAGGATGTTGGTGGTGGAATTGTCGGAGATCGCCATCATCAGGTAGCACAAATCGGCCACCGTGAAGGTGATGCCGGGATGGAGTTCCTTGACCACGCCGCCGCCGGTTGCCTGGTCCTCGGCGCGCAGGACGTGGATGTGGTCGAGCGAGTCGCGGCCCTGGTCGATGCGGCGGAACAGCTCGACCATGATCGGGATTTTCACCGTGCTGGCGGCGGTGAAGCGGCGGCCGGCGTTGTGGGCGAAGCTTGTGCCGTTCGGCGAGATGATGGCCACGCCCAGTTTGCAGCCACCCCCCTCTGTCTTGGCCGTTTCGGCGGCGGCGATGGCGGCGGTGAGAGCGGTCCAGTCGGTCATTGGGGTTCCCTGCGGGCGGCGCTACTTGCCTTATCTATGCGCAGGACGGGCGGCAGGCAATTGGGCGGGCGGGTCTATATTTTATATCGAAATGAAAATAGGCGCGGGTTCGCGGCCCTGCGGGAGGGGGGATTGCGACGGATTGGACGGCGGGGCGGCGGGGGATCGTGCGCGGGGCGCGGGCGGGGCGCGGTGCGAACGGAAACGTGCGGGTTCCGCGCTTCGTTCAGGGGGGCGGGGCGCAGGGTGGCGGAATGCCCAAGCGCATTGCACCCGACCACGGGGCGCGGTGCCGCGGGACGATGGCGGGGGCGCGTGAAGGCCGGACGCGGCGCGGTGATGACGTGCGGGCGCCCTGGCTGAAAGGGGCGGGGCTGAAAGGGGCGGGGTTGAAAGGGGCGAGGTTGGGGCGCGGGGAGAGTGCCGGACTGCCAGAGCCGGAGGAGCTGTTCCAGGCGGGCGAAAATGCGCGCGAAGATGGCGGCGATCAGGGTGTCGATCAGGGCATCCAGGGCCGCCGGAATGCGGACGTGCGTCTGCTGCCCCGAGGGGCGGGTTTGGGGGGTGGCGATCTGGGCGCCGAGGGGTGGGCGGGTTTCCATTCACTAGCACTCTAACAGACGGTTATAATTATTGCAAGGAAAATTTCCGGGCGGTGTGGTTTTTTTTGGCAGGGGGGGAGAGAAGCGGAGTCGGATGGCGCTTCGCTTATCCGACCTACGTGGCTGCCTGGCTCTTGGACAGGCGGTTGATTGGGGCTAGCCTTCCGGTCGAGTTTGCAACACGAGGAAACGATCCGAATGTCGACCGCACCTGAGCGCATGCGCGCGCTGTTGGCCAAGCCTGGCTTTATTCCGATGCCCGCGGTGTGGGACGGGTTGACGGCGCAATTGGCGGCCAAGGCTGGTTTTGAGACGGCGTTTTTGTCGGGGTCGTGCTGTGCGGCCTCAAGGCTGGGCGGGCCGGACCTGGATCTGATTTCGTTTGCCGAAATGTTCGACAGCTTCAACATGGTGCACCAGTCCGCACCGCAGACGCTGGTTCTGGCGGATGGCGACCATGGCTACGGCAATCCGATGAACGTGATGCGCACCGTGAAGGCGTATGGCCGGGCCGGGGCGGCGGCGATTCTGATCGAGGACAAGATCACGCCCCGCGCCCTCACCTCCGCCGGCAAGCCGTGCATCACCCGCGACGAGGCGCGGATGAAGGTTCGCGCGGCCGTCGAGGCGGCGAAGGAGTCGGGCATCCTGATCCTGGCGCGCACCGATTGCCGGCCGACGCAGGGGCTCGAGGAAGCACTGGCGCGGATCGAGATGTATGTGAAGGAGGGGGCCGACATCCTGTTCCTGGATAGCCCGGTTGGGCTGGAGGAGCACCGCAAGGGGGTGGAAGCGGCGGGCGGCCAGCCGGCGTTCAATGTGCTGTCGCCGGGGCCGGCAGGGATGCCGACGCGCAAGGAAGCCGAGTCGATCGGGCTGAAGATCGGGACCTATCCGACGATCATGCTGTCGCCGGCGATCAACGCGATGATGCAAGGGCTGGCGGCGCTGAAGGCCGGCGAGGCGGCGTGCGACCTGGCGCTGCCGGGGGCGGTACATCGTGAGGTGCTGGGGTATCCGGCTTATGACGATGAGGCGGCGCCTTATCGGCTGGGGTAGGAAGGAAGGCGAGGG
>JANXSA010000739.1 GCA_025352915.1 Rhodospirillales bacterium
GCCCAGCCGGTCTCGGTCTGCCACCAATGATCCACCACCGGGATCCCCAGCACCACGGCCGCCCAGATCGCCGTCGGCGGATCGCAACGCTCGCCGGCCAGGTAAAGCGCCTCCAGCATCGACAGGTCATAGCCCGCCAACAGCTTGCCCTCGGGGTCCTGCTGCTTGATCGCGCGCAATGCCGTCGGCGCGGTGAACAGCACCCGCACCCCATGCTGGGCACAGACCCGCCAGAACGCGCCGGCATCCGGCGTACCGACCGGCTTGCCCTCGTACATCACGCTGGTACAGCCGGCGAGCAGCGGCGCATAAATGATATAGGAATGCCCAACCACCCAGCCGACATCGCTGGCCGACCAGTAGACATCGCCCGGCGCCACCCCATAGATCAGCGTCATCGAGGCATGCAGCGCCACCGCATGCCCGCCAGTGTCGCGCACCACTCCCTTGGGCTTGCCGGTCGTGCCGGAGGTGTAAAGGATATACAGCGGGTCGGTGGCCGCCACCGGCACCGGATCAACCGGCCCCGCCGCCGCCTCGGCCGCCGCGAAATCATGGTCGCGCCCTTGCGTCATCGCCGCCGCCGCCTGTGGTCGCTGGAACACCAGGCACGCATCGGGCTTGTGCGCGGACATCTCGATCGCCGCATCCACCAGCGGCTTGTAGGTCACCACCCGCCCGGGTTCGAGCCCGCACGAGGCACAGACGATCAACTTCGGTTCGGCATCCTCGATCCGCTTGGCCAGCTCGGCGGCGGCAAAGCCCCCGAACACCACCGAATGCACCGCGCCGATCCGCGCGCAGGCCAGCATGGCGATCGCCGCCTCGGGGATCATCGGCATATAGATCACCACCCGGTCGCCCTTGACGACGCCGAGCGCCCGCAAGGCCCCGGCCACCTTCGCGGTGCGGTCGCGCAACTGGCGGTAGGTGAAAGTCTCCACCACCCCGGTCATCGCGCTGTCCCAGATCAGCGCCGCCTGCTCGCCGCGCCCATCATTCACGTGCCGGTCCAGCGCATTGAAGCAGGTGTTGAGCATCCCGCCGGCGAACCACTGGCCATACGGCCCCAGCGCGGGGTCGAAAACGCGGTCCCATGGCTTGTCCCAGGTGATGCCGCGCGCAGCCTCGGCCCAGAACGCTTCGGGGTCGCGCTGCCAAGCGGCATACACATTGCCGTAGCGGCTTTGGGACATCGTCATTCTCCCGTTCTCGCCCGGCAGGATGCCATGGCACAGTCACCCCCCGCAAACGACGAACGCCGGGGCAGGGCCCCGGCGTTCGCGCAGGCACGGTTGGATGGACGGATCAGCCTAGGCGCGGCCATCCTCGAAGATGTCGCGGTCCTTGGTCTCGGGCACGAAGAATATCCCGATCACCACGGTCGCCAGCGCAATCACCACGGGATACCAAAGCCCGTAATAGACATCGCCGGTCTGCGCGATCATCGCAAAGGCTGTGGCCGGCATCAGCCCGCCGAACCAGCCATTGCCGATATGGTACGGCAGCGACATCGAGGTGTAGCGGATGCGGGTGGGGAACATCTCCACCAGGGCGGCGGCGATCGGCCCGTAGACCATGGTCACATAGACCACCAGCAGCGTCAGGATCCCGATCAGCACCGCGGTCTGTTCGCGGAAGATGTCGAACGGCGACGTCATCTTGACCACGGTGGGGTTCGACGCCGCGGGGTAGCCGGCCTTGGTCAGCGCCGCCCCAACGACGGCGCCGAAGTTCGGGATATTGCCTGGGATCGGCGCATCGGTGCCGATCCTGACGGCGGCAACCGACCCCTTGGGCGCCGGCTCGACCTTGTAGTTCACCGACAGGCGGGCCAACGCGGCCTTGGCGATGTCGCAGGGTTCGGTGAACTTCGCCGTTCCCGTCGGGTTGAACTGGAACGAGCAGGTGTCGAGGTCGGCCAGCACACGCACGGTGATCGTGTCATGCGCCTTGGTCAGCGCCGGGTTGGCCTCCAGGCTCATCAGCTTGAACAGCGGGAAATAGGTCAGCGCCGCGATCAGGCAGCCGCCGAGGATGATTGGCTTGCGGCCGATCTTGTCGGACAGCCAGCCGAACAGCACGAACCCGCCGGAGCCCAGCAGCAGCGACCAGGCAATCAACAGGCTGCTGGTGAAGGTGTCGACCTTGAGCACCGATCCGAGGAAGAACAGCGCGTAGAACTGGCCAGTGTACCACACCACCGCCTGGCCCATGACCAAGCCCAACAGGGCGAACAGCGCGATCTTGGCGTTCTTCCACTGGCCGAAGGCCTCGCTCAGCGGCGCCTTGGAGCGGGTGCCCTCATCCTTCATCTTCTGGAAGGCCGGGCTTTCCTCCATCTGCAGCCGGATCCAGACCGAGATGACCAGCAGAACCGCCGACAGCAGGAAAGGCACGCGCCAGCCCCAGTCCGAGAACGCTTCCGCGCCAAGGATTTCACGCGTCCCCAGGATCACGATCAGCGACAGGAACAGGCCGGCGGTCGCGGTGATCTGGATGAAGCTGGTGTAGAAGCC
>JANXSA010000012.1 GCA_025352915.1 Rhodospirillales bacterium
TGAACAAAAAGAAGCAAAAAAACTTCATCCATTTGCCCCCGCTTCGTAGGGTGGAATGCGCTTTGGCATTCCACCATCTCCGCCCCCCAAACCGTCATCCTGAGCGGAGCGAAGGACCCACGCTACCCACCCGGCATTCCATCATTACGCCCCGCCCCAACGGGAAAAGTTTTTTTGCTTCTTTTTGTTCACAAAAAGAAGACTTCCCCTTGCCTTCCTCCCCCCATGGCCACCCCCAATGACCGCCTACATCCTCCGCCGCCTGGCCCAACTCATCCCCGTCCTCTTCCTGGCCTCGCTCGGCATCTGGGCCATGGTCTACGCCGTCCCCGGCTCCCCCGTCGGCGCCATCGTCGGCGAAAACGCCACCCCCGAACAAATCGCCGACACCATCCAGCGCCTCGGCCTCGACCGCCCGCTCTACGAACAATACTGGACCTGGCTCCGCGGTGCCCTGGTCGGCAATTTCGGCCAATCGATCCAAAGCCGCGAGCCCGTCCTCGACCTCATCATGACCCGCGTCCCCGCCACAATCCAACTCGGCCTCGCCGCCATCCTCGTCGGCCTGGTCCTCGGCGTTCCCGTCGCCATCATCTCCGCCCTGGTCCCCGGAAGCTGGATCGACCGCGCCCTCAGCGCCTGGAGCGCCCTGGCCCTCGGCGTCCCCACCTTCTGGCTCGGCATCCTGCTGATCCTGCTCTTCGGGGTGCAACTGCGCTGGCTCCCCGCCGTCTCCACCTACATCCCCTTCTTTCAGGACCCGCTCGGCGCCCTGGAAAACCTCCTCCTCCCCGCCCTCACCCTGGGCACCTACGTCTCGGGCATCTTTGCCCGCTTCCTCCGCGCCTCCCTCCTCGGCGAACTAAAAGCCGATTACGTCCGCACCGCCCGCAGCAAGGGCCTGCGCGAACGCGACGTCATCGGCCGCCACGTCATGCGCAACGCCCTGCTCCCCTTCGTCACCATCGTCGGCCTGATGCTCGCCGCCTTCGTCGGCGGCACCGTCGTCACCGAAGCCGTCTTCACCTACCCCGGCATCGGCCGCCTGCTGATCCAAGCCATCGGCGTCCGCGACTACCCCCTCATCCAAGGCTGCATCCTCTTCGTGCTGGTGATCTACGTCCTGATGAACGTCCTGGTCGACGTGCTCTATGCGTACATCGACCCCAGAATCGAATACCGCTAAGAAGGATTCTTCTTTTTGTGAACAAAAAGAAGCAAAAAAACTTTATCCATAAGCCCCACCCCCACCCCGTCATCCTGAGCGCGGCGAAGGACCCAAGCTTCCTTCTCCCTTGTCTTGCTTCTCCCAAACTCTGTGTCTCTGTGGTGAATCTTCTGCTTGCTTCCCTAACCCTCAACCCATCCAGAAAAAAAACCGCAACACCCCTTGATGCCATCGGTGAATATGACTAAATTCACCGTCATGAAACAGATGAACACCTCTTTCGCCCGCGCGATCGGCACCCTGCGTGCCGCCATCGCGTTGCGTGCGGCGCACGCGCGTGCGCGAGAGGCAGTGCTCGCCCTGATTCTGTCCTGGCTCGACGCCACCTTCGCGCGTCTCGACGCCCTGCTCGCCCAATGGCACACCGGCGCCCTGCCGCCATCCGCACCCGCGCATTCCGCTCTTCGCCAAGCCAAGGAAAAGTCTTCTTTTTGTGAACAAAAAGAAGCAAAAAAACTTCATCCATTGGCGCCCGTGCCACCCCCCCGCCGCAGGTCTCAAACCCGCCGCGCCATTGCCCCGCCAAACCCAACCCGCCCCGACATTCCCCAAAGCAATGGACAAAGTTTTTTTGCTTCTTTTTGTTCACAAAAAGAAGAATCTTATTTTTCTTCCCCCATTCTCTTTTTTCCACTCCCCCGCGCGCACGACCGGTCACGACCATTTCATTACGATATCGACATAAAATTACCACCTTCCTTGACGCAAGCCCGCATCCAGGCGAAAAACCTCGACCATGTCCTAAGCACTCAATACGCGAGCCCGGCGGACCCGGCCCGCCGCGCGCGGGCTTTCTCGCCGTGCGACCGCCCGAAGGCCATGCCAAGATGATCCGCCAATTCCTGCACTTCTACCGCCCCCACCGGCGCCTTTTGGCGCTCGATTTCGGCTGCGCCGCCCTCTCCGGCGTCCTCGAACTGCTTTTCCCGATGGCCGTTCGCGCCGTGATCGACCAGCTCCTGCCGCAACAGGACCTTTACGTCATCACCGTGGCCGTCGCCGGCCTGTTCGCCGTTTACCTGTTGAACTCCGGCCTGATGGCCATCGTCACTTATTACGGCCACGTGCTGGGCATCGCCATTGAAACCGAGCTGCGCCGCCGCGCCTTCGACCATTTGCAAAAACTCTCGCTGAGCTTCTACGACAACCAGAAAACCGGCCACCTGGTCGGCCGTGTCACCAAGGACCTCGAGGAAATCGGCGAGGTCGCCCATCACGGCCCCGAGGACCTGCTCATCGCCGTCCTCACCTTCGCCGGCGCCTTCGCCCTGATGTCCCTCGTCAACCCGCACCTCGCCCTGATCGCCGCCACCATCGTCCCCGCCGCCGCCTTCGTGGTCGCGCGTTACGGCGGCAAGATGACCCTGAACTGGCAGGCCCAATTCGGCCGCGTCTATGCCTTCAACGCCCGCATCGAGGAAGCCGTCGGCGGCATCCGCGTCGTCCAGGCCTTCGCCAACGAGGACCACGAACGCCGCCTCTTCGCCGTCGACAACGACAAATACCGCCGGGTGAAACTCGACGCCTACCGCACCATGGCCGCGGGCACCACGCTGAACTACGTCGCCATGCGCGCGGTACAGGTCGTGGTGATGCTCGCCGGCGCCTGGCTGATCGTGAAAGGCCAGATGAGCATCGGCGATTTCGTCGCCTTCCTCCTCCTGGTCGCCGTGTTCTACCGCCCGCTGGAAAAAATCAGCGCGGTGATCGAAACCTACCCCAAGGGCATCGCCGGCTTCCGCAGCTACCTCAACCTGATGGCCACCAACCCCGACATTGCCGACCGCCCTGGCGCGAAAGACGTCCCCACCCTGCGCGGCGAACTTCGCTACGAGAACGTCACCTTCGGCTACGACCCCGCCCGCCCCGTCCTGCGCGATCTCTCGCTCGCCGTCCGTGCCGGCGAAACCCTCGCCCTCGTCGGTCCCTCCGGCGCCGGTAAAACCACCATCTGCGCGCTGCTGCCGCGCTTTTACGAAGTGGCCCAGGGCCGCATCACCATCGACGGCCTCGACATCCGCGACATGACCTTGGCCAGCCTGCGCCGTCAAATTGGCATCGTCCAACAGGACGTCTTCCTCTTCGCCGGCACCATCCGCGAAAATATCGCCTATGGCCGCCTCGGCGCCAGCGATGCCGAAATCCGCGAGGCCGCCAGCCGCGCCCGCCTCACCGAAGTCATCGACGCCCTGCCGGAGGGCCTCGACACCCCGGTCGGCGAACGCGGGGTAAAACTCTCCGGCGGCCAGAAACAACGCCTCGCCATCGCCCGCATCTTCCTCAAGAACCCCCCCATCCTGATCCTCGACGAAGCCACCAGTGCCCTGGACACCGCCACCGAACTCGCCATCCAGCAATCCCTCGCCGAACTGTCCCAGGGCCGCACCACCCTGGTCATCGCCCACCGCCTCGCCACCATCAGAAACGCCGGCCGCATCGTCGTGGTCACCGAACAGGGCATCGCCGAACAGGGCACTCATGCTGAATTGCTCGCCGCCGGCGGCGTCTACCGCGGCCTGCACACCGCGCAATTCGCCGATGCCGCGGAATGAGAATTTCGCGCTTGAACTCCGGCGCCCATCGGCTTAGATGCCCTTGTGTCCCATCGAGGACACGACCCCTAAGGACCCGTAACCCAATGCCCAGCGACAGTAGCTCGACCATACCGCCAAGGGCGGGCGCTGCGGACTGAGGGTTCCTCGGTTCTCCAGCCCCCGCCGGTGGCGGCGTGGTCGCAAGGAGAACCCCATGCAGAACTTCATCACCAACCGCTTCGAGCTGCTCTCGGAGTGGATCTCGGCCAATCTCGGCAGCCCCTATGCCTTCATGATCGCCTGTGCGGTCGTGCTGGTCTGGGCCATCTCCGGCCCGATCTTCGCCTATTCCGACACCTGGCAACTCGTCATCAACACCGGCACCACGATCTGCACCTTCCTGATGGTGTTCCTGCTGCAAAACACCGGCAACCGCACCATCGCGGAGATGCACGACCATTTGCGCGAGCTGCAGCAGGTCAACCGCGAACTGCTGCAAGAACTGCGCGCCATGCGTGCCGAACATGGCGAGCGCCCCGCCCTGCGTCAGGTCGCGTAACCGCTATGCCCTGTCCCGCCACCCCCGGCGGGGCAGGGTCAGCGCCAAAGCCATGCCGGCCAGGTTGCCGATCCCCGCAATCACCACCGCGGCGCCATAGCCACGGGTGAGGTCGAACAGATACCCAGCCAGCACCGGCAGGGTCACCGCAGCCGCACACCAGGCGATATAGGTCCGCCCGGCGATCCGCCCAAAATCCGCCGGCCGCCAATAGATGCCGATCCCCCCGGCGGTCGAGCCGGACACAAACCCATAGCCCATCCCCACCATCCCCAACCCCACCACTGCCGTGGCCGGCGAGGGAAACGCCGTCAGCAAAACGCCCCCGCACAACGCCAGCCCATGCGCCCCGCACATCACCTGCCCCACCGCGAACCGATCCACCAGCCACCCGCCACTGACCCGCGCCAACGCGATCGCCCCGGTGATCCCCGTCGTCGCCCCAACCGCCAACGCCGCCGCCCCGCCATACGCCGCCACGATTTCCCGGGCTTGGCTCAACACCATCAGCCCGGCACATGCCGCCAGGAAAAACGTCGCCGACAGTTTGAAGAACGTCAGCCCCAACGCCGCCGGTGCCGCCGGCGTCCCTGCCGCCACCGTCAGCCGTGCCCCGCCATGCCGCGCCAGCAACGCCGCCACGGCTCCACACCCCACCAGCACCACGGCAAGTCCCGCCATCGTGCTCCGCCAGCCAAATGCCTCGTTGCACCAATGAAAAGCCGGCGTCGCGATCATCGCCCCCAGCGGATACAGGCTCACAATGTAGCCGTTCACCAACCCCTGGCGCCGCCGCACCAGCATGTTCACGCCCTGCTGCAAAAGGATATACGCAACACCCCCGCCGGTGCCGAACACCACGCCGTAGCCGATCAACAACTGCACCAAGTCCGCCGCCGTCGCCGCGATGCCAATTCCCCCGGCGGCGACCAAGGCACTGACAAAGATCAACACTGGCGCCGAGGCGATACGGAACACATACGCCGCTCCCACTGATCCCACTGTGAATCCCACCGTCGCCATGCCGAACACCAGCGACAACGCCGAGCGCGGGATTGCCAGCTCCAGCTCGATCGGCCGCAGGAACACGCTGAACGAATACACCGACCCCAGCGGCAGATTCAGCAATGTCGCGGCCAACAAGGCCGCCCACAGGCGCTCCGGTCTCGCGGTCACGGCGGGTACGATGGACATCGCGCGAGCCTCCGCCGGTCATCTCCGCCGGTCAACCCATGCCCCGTTGCCTCCGCCGCCGAACGGTCGCACTCTGGCGAGACGTGCAATTCCCTGGGACCTCGCCATGAACGATCTTTCCGCCGATACATCGCTCTCCGGCCTGAAATGGCGCTGCATCGGCCCGTCGCGTGGCGGGCGTGTGGTGGCGGTGGCCGGCGACTTCAACAACAAGATGACCTTCTATTTCGGCGCCTGTGCCGGCGGCATCTGGAAGACCAGTGATGGCGGGCTCTACTGGCGCTGCGTCTCCGACGGCTTCCTGGAGACCGCGACCGTTGGTGCGATCGCGGTGGCGCGCTCGGACTCCAACGTGATCTATGCCGGCATGGGCGAGACCACCATCCGGCTCGACGTGTCCTATGGTGACGGCGTCTATAAGAGCACCGATGCCGGCCTGACCTGGAGCAATGTCGGCCTGAAGGACACCAAGCATATCGGCCGGGTGCTGATCCACCCGACCAACCCCGACATCGTCTATATCGCTGCCCTCGGCGACATCTTCGGCCCGAACGAGGCGCGCGGTGTCTATCGCACCAACGATGGCGGCAAGAACTGGACGAAAATTCTCTATCGCAACGAAGATAGCGGCGCCGTGGACATGGCGATGGACCCCGGCAATCCGCGCATCCTCTACGCCACGATCTGGCAGACCCGGCGCAACTTCTGGAACATCTCCTCCGGTGGCCCCGGCTGCGGGTTGTTCAAGTCGACCGATGGCGGCGACAGCTGGACCGAAATCTCTCGAAATAACGGCCTGCCATCCGGGCCGTTGGGCAAGATCGGCGTTGCCGTCTCCCCGGCGAAGACCGGCCGCGTCTGGGCCCTGGTCGAGGCGGAGGGGGAAAAATGCGGGCTATACCGCTCCGACGACCACGGCGCCAGCTGGGTGCAGACCCAGGCCAGCCGCGACCTGATGCACCGGCCATGGTACTACACCCATGTCTTCGCCGACCCGAGCCATGGCGACACGGTCTACGTCACCAACCTCGCCATGTGGAAATCCACTGACGGCGGCACCAACTTCACCGAGATCAACACCTCGCACGGCGACAACCACGACATCTGGATCGACCCGGCCGACAGCAATCGCATGATCGAGGGCAACGATGGCGGCGCCCAGGTCAGCTTCAACGGCGGCCATACCTGGTCATCGATCTACAACCAGCCCACCGGCCAGTTCTACCGCATCGACACCGATACTCGCTTCCCGTACCGCGTCTATGGGACGCAACAGGACAACACCTCGATCGCGGTGCCGTCATCATCCGTCTGGGGCGCGATTTCGCTCGGCGACTGCACTTATCCCGGCACTGGCGAAAGCGGCTTCATCGCGGTCAAGCCCGACGACAACGACGTGGTCTATGTCGGCGCCGTCGGCTCCAGCCCGGGCGGCGCCGGCGCGCTGCAACGCTACGACTACAAGACCGACCAGATCTCGCTGGTGAATGTCTGGCCGGAGGAATCCACCGGCATGGCGCCGAAGGATTTGAAATACCGCTTCGCCTGGACCTTCCCGATCGTGTTCTCGCCGCATGACCCCGACGTCCTTTATGCCGGCGGCAACATGGTGTTCAAGACCAGCAACGAGGGCCAGAGCTGGGAGGCGATCTCGCCGGATTTGAGCCTGAATGACAAGTCGCGCCAGGACCATTCGGGCGGCGACATCACCCGCGAGAGTGCCGGCGCCGAGGTTCATGCCAGCACCGCCAGCCTGTTCGAATCGCCGCATCGCAAGGGCGAGATCTGGGCATCCACCGATGACGGGCTGGTGCATGTGATGCGCGCGGGGGCCAATACCTGGTCCGACGTCACGCCGCCGAGCCTGCCGGAACTGGCCTATGTCGGTTGTGTCGAGCCGTCACCGCACGATGCCGACACCGTCTACATGGCTGCCACGCGCTACAAGCTGTCGGACTACAAGCCGTATCTCTATCGCACCAATGATGGCGGCCGGAGCTGGCAGTCGATCAACGGCAATTTTCCGCAAGGCGAGATCACCCGGGTGGTGCGCGCCGATCCGGTGCGCCAGGGCCTGCTGTTCGCCGGCACCGAAACCGGGGTGTTCTTCACCCTGGACGATGGGGCCACCTGGGCGCGGCTGCCCGGCGGATTGCCGATCGTTCCCGTCTATGACTTGAAAATCAAGGGCAGCGATCTCATTGCAGGCACCCATGGCCGCGCCTTCTGGATTCTGGACGATCTCTCGGCGTTGCGGACTCTGCCAGCTGCCGACAGCGAAACAACTTTGCTGCCGCCGCGCGACACCGTGCGTTCGCGGCTGCATTTTGGCGCCCTCGGCGGCGCCAAGGGGCCGGTGTCGTTCCAGCTGGTCTTTGGTATCGGCGGCGCCATCGCGCACTCCGAGAAGCCCGATGGCACCAAGGTGCGCGAGCACCTCGACATCGGCGAGAACCCGCCGCAGGGCACGCTGGTGTGGTACTGGCTCGGCGCCGATCATTCCGGCCCGGTGAAGTTGACGTTCCGCGACGCCGCCGGGGCCGAGATCATCAGCTATGCCAGCGACGACAGCACGGTGCCGGTGGCCAAGCGGCCGGGGACCAAACCGGGACTGAACCGCTATGTCTGGGACATGCGCTACCCCGGCCCGGCGAAGCTGGACAATTCGCTCGGCCTGCCGAAGCCAAAGGCACTGGTCTCTGATCCCGACAATACGCCGGGGCCGATGGCCATTCCCGGCAGCTACACGGTGGAATTCTTGGCTGGCGGCGCCACCCAGTCGCAGCCCTTCACCATCGTCAAGGACCCGCGCCTGCCGACCACGCCCGCCCAGCACCGGGCGCAGTTCGACCTGTTGGTGGAACTCAACGCCTCGCTCGACGCGCTGAACAAGGGCGTCAACCGGCTGCGCCGGGTGCGCCAGCAACTCGCGGCATTGGCCGATGCGGCCGGAGCAGGGGCGTTGGCGGACAAGGCCCGTGCCACGAGCACTGCGCTGGGCGCTGTCGAAGGCGTGCTGGTCGATGTCCACCGCCAGTCGCCGCGCGATGCGTTGCGCAATCCGGCCGGGTTGAACGACACGCTGGTTGATCTGATCAATACCGTGCTGATGTCTGACCGCGAACCGACGGCCCAGGCGGCGGCGGTGTCGCGCGAATTGATGGACAACGTGGCCCGCGAATTGGCCAAGATGGTGGCGATCCTGGCCGGCGATGTCGCCGAGGTGAACCGGCAGTCCATCGCGGCCGGCGTGCGCCATGTGTCGGCCTGAGTGAGTGGCCAAACGGCGAGGGCAGCGTCCTCGCCGTTTGCAGAATCCGGTATTATTGTAGATTACTGCTTGAAATTGGACAATTTACGACCAAGTAATGAGGCATATCGTGGTTCGAAGGCCCCGGTTGTTGCATACAAATCATCAGCGTCGCGCCGGGTCCGGCAGGCCTGTTCAATGGAGATGGTCATGGGTCGGTTGAATGGGATTGCTGTGGCGGGTCTGGTGCTGGTCGCGCTCGGGGCCGTCAGCTTTGCGATTCCGATCTTCACCACAAGTCAGACCAAGGACGTCGCCAATATCGGCGACCTGAAGCTGCAAACCACGCAGAGCACGTCCTATACCATTCCGCCGCTGGCCAGTGCCGGCGCGGTGGTGGTTGGCGTTGTGCTGCTGGGTGCCGGGCTGATGCGGCGCCAAGGGTAGAGAAGCCTTCTTTTTCTGTAGAAAAAGAAGCAAAAAGACTTTTATCCATTTACACCGTTCTTAATGGATGAAAGTTTTTGGTTCTTTTTTCAAAAAGAACGCTTCCTTCCTTCACCTCTCGCGAAACCCCTGGCGCAACCAGTCGACCACGACGAGCGGCCGCCGGCGCGGCGTCTGTGCTGCCTGGCGCCGGGCATAGACTTCGTTCAGCAGGATGGTCCCGTCGGCGTCGCGCTGCAGCGTCATGCGGCGGTTGAACGCTTCCGCCGACCCTGGGTGGCGGCCGATCACAATAATGGCGGAGCCCGGCAGTTGGTCGGAGATCAGCCGCAGCATGGCGTCCGCGACCTCGGCGTCCAGCGCGTCGGTGGCGTCGCCGAGCACGATCCAGTTCGGGCGATGCAGCACAAGCCGCGCGAAGGACAGGCGCTGAAGCTCGCCGCCGCCCAGGGTGCGGCCCCAGTCGCCCTGCTCGTCGAGCCGTTCCGCCAGCGCGTCCAGGCCGGCCTGTGACAATGCCTGGACAATCGCCTCGTCGGGGTAATCCTGGGGCGGGGCCGGGAACAACAGCGCGCGGCGCAGTGTGCCTTCGGGCAGATAGGGGCGCCGGCCGACGGCGCTCATTTCGGTATCGGCTGGCAGGTCGACGCGCCCGCGGCCCCAGGGCCAGATGCCGGCCAGGACGCGGAAGAACGCGCCGGCGGCATCGGCGTCGCCGTCGACCAGCACATGCTCGGCCGGGCCGACTTCGAGGTTCAGGTCGGCCAGCATCGCGGTGCCGTCCGGTGCTGCGACCCAGAGCGCATGCAGGCCGAGCGGCGAGCCCGGCAGGCGGCTGAGGTTGATCGCGGTGTCGCCGGTGCGTGCGGCCTCCAGGGTGACGGTTTGCACCGCCTCTTCCAACGCCAGCACGCGCTCGACCGAGGCGCTCCATTCGGCGATCCGGGGCAGGTTGTCGACCGGCCAGGACAGCGCGCTGGTCACCTGTTGGAACGCCTGGGCCGATTGCATCAGCGCCCCCAACGTCAGGGCGCCCACCAGGAAGCGCGGCGTGCCGACCAGCAGCGGCAGCACGCCGGCAACCGCCGTGTAGCCGGAGGACAGCACCACCAGCCGGGCCAGGCCGGTCGATTGCTCGCGCCAGGAGCGGCGGATGGTTTCGAACAACTCGACCAGGCGCTCGCGCTCGGTGAGCTCGCCGCGGGCCAGGGCGATCGGCTCGGCGTTCTCGCGCGAGCGCACCAGGCCGAAGCGGAAATCGGCCTCGCGGGTCTGGCGCACGTCGGTGGCGCGGACCAGCGGGCGGCCGAGCACGAAGGCCACGGCAGCACCAATGCCGGCATAGAGGATCGCCAGGATGACGAGATGCCCCGGCACCGGCACGCCGGCCAGGTTGATCCAGCCCGATAACGACCAGAGGATGCCGACGAAGGTGATCAGCACGAGGACGCAATAGAGCAGGCTGGCGGCGAGGTCGATCGCGCCCTCGACCGCGATGCGGATGTCCTCGGCGATGCGCCCGTCTGGATTGGCGTGGTCGCCGGGGATCAGGTCGGCCTGGTAGTGCCGGGCCTCGGCCATCCAGTTGCCGACGACGCGCGCGGTGAGCCAGCGCCGCCAGTCGAATTGCAGGTGGCGGCGCAGCAGCAGGTGCAGGGTGTTGGTGGCCATCATGCCGAGCACGATGAGGGTGAAGATGCCGATCTGCGCCAGCGCGCGGTCGGTCGCGTGACGCTCCAGCGCGTCGAACAGGTCGGCGCTCCACAAGTTCAGCCGGATCGCCAGTGCGACTTGCGCGATCACCACCAGCAGCAATGCAACGACGACGATGCGCGGGCGCCAGCGCCCCTCGCCGGTCCAGTACGGCAGCGAGAGGCGCAGGAATGGGCTGAAGAACGGTTGTGCGGCGGCGGGCGTGCTGATCGACATCTTGGGATCGGCGCCGGGCTTAGCCGGCCAGTGCGGCGTCGATCAGGGCGATGGCGCGCGGCCGGTCGCCGGTGGCCAGGGCGCCGAGGGCGTCGCGGATCTGGCCGATGAACGGGCTGTCGGTCGGCGCGATCGACTGGCCGGGCATGACCGCGCGGTCGAGCGAGCGGGTCTGGGCCATCTCCAGCGCCTGCTGTGCCGCACCGGTGCGGCCGGCGAGGATGGCGCTGCGGGCACTGCGCAGATAGTCGTACGGCCCGCTATCTTCGCCCAGGTTGGGCTGCGGCAGGGTGGGGGCAACGCCGGTGCGCGGCGGAGCACCGGCGGTATGGCCGAGCTTGTCCGAGAGCGGCAGGGAGGTGCCGACGCCCGGGGTGTGGCCGGCGCGGGCGCCGGTGGCGGGGTCGATGCTGCTCTGCGCCGATGCGGGCAGGGCCGCGCCGAGGCAGAGCGCCCCGGCCAGGATCATGATTCGCATAATGAGGTTACCCTTGGTTGGTTCAGTAATAAAGCGGGAAGCCGAATTGCAGCGACAATCCCGGCGGCGGCGGCGCGTAGTATCGCGGCGGCAATATCACCACCGGCGGCGCGCTGTAGTACATGTCCGGGCGGCGATAATACTCGCGACCATTGCCGCGATAGCCGTTGCGCCAGTGTTCACGCTGCCAGTCATGCTGGCGCGACTCGTGGCCGCGTCCGTTGTCGTGCCCTCTACTATCGTGCCGGTCGTTGCCACGGCCCTGGGCTTCGGCGCCGCCGAGCGGCAGGCAGGT
>JANXSA010000018.1 GCA_025352915.1 Rhodospirillales bacterium
CAACATCTCGGTCAAGACCGGATAGGACGACAAAAACCGCTCAGGCCCGCTGCGCTCATACGCCAGCTCGCTGGTCACCTGGTTCCACCCATCCCCCAGCTTGCCCAGCAACGCTCCCTCCGGCAGGAACGCGTCGGTAAACACAACCTCGTTGAAATGATGCTCCCCGGTCATCGCCCGCACCGGCCGGATGCTGATCCCCTGGGTGGTCTTCAGATCCACCAGGAACTGGCTCGTCCCCTCATGCCGCTGCCCCTCGCCGGTGCGGCAGAACAGGATCATGTAGTCCGCCTGATGCGCGCCGGAGGTCCACAGCTTGGTCCCGTTGACCACGAACCCGCCCTGCACCGGCTCCGCCCGTGTCCGCGCCGCCGACAGGTCGGACCCGCTATCCGGCTCGCTCATCCCGATACAGAACATCGCCTCCCCGCGCGCGATCTTCGGCAGCACCGTCTGCCGCTGCTCCTCCGTCCCCACCCGCAGGATCAACGGCCCGGACTGCCGGTCGGCAATCCAGTGATGCGAAACCGGGGCGCCGGCCGCCAGCATCTCCTCCAAAACCACATAGCGCTCCAACACGCTTCGCTCATGCCCGCCATATTCGCGGGGCCAGGTCATCGCGATCCACCCCTTCGCCCCCACCTTGCGGCTGAACGCGGGATCATGCCCCTGCCAACTCTCGGCCCGCTGCGCCGGCGTCCGATCCGCCAACGCCTCGGCCAGGAACGCCCGAACCTCCAGCCGCAATCCCTCCGCCTCAGGACAGGGCGGCGGCGGCGCAAACGGCAAATCAACCATCGCTGCGTTCCCCCATCAAGCCGCGGTGATCTCGGACCACAACCGGTCAGCCCCGGCCGCCGCGAGATGCCGTCCCAGCAACAGCGACCACTCGGCCTCGTTGCCAAATTCATTCCGCCAAGACATCAACCGCTTGGTCAAAAAATGCAACCCATGCTCATAGGTAAACCCAATCGCCCCATGCACCTGGTGCGCCAACCCGGCACACAACCCCGCCGCCTCCCCCGTCCGCACCTTCGCCACCGCAATCGGCAACACCCGCAACCCGTCCCCCACCGCCTCCGCACCCCCCAAAGCCGCCGCCCCCGCCGCCGCCTGATGCGCGCCCAAAATCGCCAGATTGTGCTGGATCGCCTGGAACTTGCCAATCGGCTTGCCGAACTGCGTCCGCTCCAGCGCATACCGCGTCGCCATATCCAACAGCCCCGCCATCGCTCCGGCCATCTGCAAACTCCGCATCGCCGCCCCCAACGCCCGCAGCGCCGCCGCATCCACCCCCGAAGCCGCCGGCGCCACCGCCTCCACCACCGCATCAAACACCAGGGTATCCCGAGGCTCCCGCGCCAAATTCACCCCCTGCGTCACCGCAAACCCCGAAGCCGGCACCAGCGCCACCATCGGCACCCCCTGATGCCCCACCAGCACCGCCACCGACAGCGCGTCCCGCCCAAACGGCACCCGCGTCGCCCGCCCCGACAAATGCCACCCGCCATCCCGCCGCGCCAAAACCAAAGCCTCCCCGCGCGTCACCGGCGCCACGCTCATCACCCCATCCGCAATCCCCAACCCCGCCCCCGCCAGCAACCACCCCGCCGCCATCGTCTCCGCCAACGGCAACGGCAATGCATGCTTCCCCGCCACCCGCAAAATCGTCAGCGCCTCCGCCACCGCCATGCCAAACCCGCCAGCCTCCTCCGGCACCAACGCCCGCGGCAACCCCGCCTCCTCCACCGCCCGCCAGGCCTCGGCCGCAAACACCCCCTGCTCCGAAGCCGCGAGTAGCCGCGACGAAACATGATCCCCAAACAACCGCTCGGCCGTGGCTTCAATCAAGCTCTCGCTCATCGCCTCACATCACCCCAAAAACCGGTCCGGCCGGGCGTTCCCACCCAGCCGGACCATACGCACGCAACCCCGCCGGCGAAAACCCTACCCCAGCCGCCCAATCGCAGCCATCACCGCGTCAGTCTTCTCCAACACCACCTGGTGCCCCGCATCCGGCACGCTCACCAGCTCCGCCCCCGCAATCAGCCCCTTGAACGCCTGCGCATACGGCGCCGGGAAAATCCGATCCGAATCCCCCCAAACCAGCACCGTCTTCGCCGTAATCCGATGAATCCGCTCCTTCAGCCCGCGCTCCGGAATCGGAAACAGGAACTTCCCCGCCATCCCCAACTGCCGCGAATTGGTCACCAGAAACGGGATCAAGAACGCCGGGTCATTCATGTTCCCCCCGGTCGCCATCATCTTCGCCCCGGCCTCGGCATCATGGAACATATAGGCCGGAAACTCGCGCGGCAGCAGCGTGAAGATGTCCGGGACGGGATACGCATCCAGCCACAACCCCGCCGCCGCAATCAGGCACAGCCGATCCACCTCCCGCGGCCGCAACGCCGCCATCTCCGCCGCGATCATCCCCCCCAGCGAATGCCCCACCACGATCGGCTTATCCAGCCCCAACGCCTCCAGCACATCAAAGCTATGCAGCGTCACATCCAGCATATCGCGCACATTGTCGCTGTCCCCGCTGTCGCCATACCCCGGCAACTCAGGCGCAAACACCCGGTACTTCCGCGCCAAAGCCAACAGGAACGGGTTCTCCGCCGTGACCCCGCCGGCCGAATGCAGGAACAGCAAATCCGGCCCACTACCCCCCGTCAGGACATTGATCTCAGCCGCGCGCGTCGCGATCTTCCGTGCAGTAATCATTTCGCCCCCACTCATTTCGCCCCCACTCATTTAGCGGGCACCAGCTCAGGCCGCCCAACCGGCGCCGGCGTCGCCCGCCGCGCCAGCGGCTTGCACCAGAACCGCCCGTCGCTATCAAACTCCGGCCACATATCCTGCAAATGCGGCATCACCCTCTCCGCAAACAGCTTCGTCGAATACTTGCACAAATCCTTCGGCATATTCCCCACATGCAGCAACAAAAATATGTTGCCGACATGCAGCCCCTTGATCAGCTCCTCAAAGCGCTGCCGCACCGTCTCGGGCGACCCCGCAATGATATACCCGCCATCCACCAGATCCTTCCAGGTCAGCGTGGGATAATTCGGCCGCATATACTGATTCAAGTTCCCCGACTGGATCGTCTTGATCGTCCGGTAGCCCGGCGCATCGGCAAACCCCGGATAAACATGCAGGCAGCGATTGTAGAAATAGAACGCATGCTCCGAATAAAGCCGCTCCGCCTCCTCATCGGTCTCCGCCACAAACACCGTCTGCGCAAACCCCGCCCGATACGGCGACATGTCCGCCCCGCGCTCCGCCACCCGCGCCCAATACCCGTCCATCAGCGCCTTGGCACGCAAATACCCCGAGAAACTCAGGTAGGAATACGAATACGTATTGTCGATGCAGAAATCATACGTCTCCAACGACCCGCCCCCAGGAATATGGATCGGCGGATGCGGCGACTGCAAAACATTCGGCCAGATATTCATACCAACCGTCTTATTCGACGACTCATATAGGGCTAGGAATCGGCTGAGAACTCCGATTCGATACCTCCTGTCATAACATGCTGACGGTGGAGGTTTTGATGAGTGCCGGTGTGCGGATCATCCGTCTGGATCATACTGC